>JAKOSS010000362.1 GCA_029777145.1 Acidobacteriota bacterium
CACTCCGACGTTCACCCAGTCGCCCCTTCCCCCAGTCTCCCTTTCCCCCCTCTCCCTTTCGCCCACTCCCGCGTTCACCCACTCCCCCACTCTCCTTTTCGCCCACTCGCCCCTGCCCCCACTCTCCGTTTCGCCCACTCGCCCCTTCCCCCACTCTCCCTTTTCCCATTTCCCCATTTCCCTTTTCCCCTTTTCCCCTTTACTGGTCGTTTGATTGCACCCGCCTTTTGAACTAATTTAGAAGGCGCACCGCATCAATCGATCCGCTATGAAAAACGCAGCCTTGATCATCGGTTTGATCGTCATGTCGACGATCATCGTGAACGCTCAAGTATCACAGATTCAGAGCTTTCCGAGCATCGTTCCGAAGCCGAAGTCGATTACCGCCGGCAACGGTGAGTTCAATCTCGACTTCAAGACGAAGATCGTCACGCTCGACCGCGAAGCGCAGGACATGGCGTCGTTCCTGAACGACTACCTGCTCCGCAGCAGTGGCTTCAAGCTCGAGTTCGTCGGGATGCCGAAAAAGGTCCCGAAGAACGCGATCGTCTTCGAACGGCTTTCGGCGCAGGGCGAAATTCCGTCGAACGAAGACTACGAACTCAAGATCTCGAAGAACGAAGTGCGGATCCGCGCGCGCGGCAACGCCGGCATGTTCTACGCGCTGCAGACGTTGTTCCAGATGCTGCCGGTAAAAATCACAAACGGACGCGCCGCGGTGCCGGTCGCCACGATCCAGGATCAGCCGCGTTTCAAATACCGCGGGATGCACCTCGACGTCAGCCGGCATTTCTTTCCCGTATCGTTCGTCAAGAAATACATCGATCTTTTGGCGCAGTACAAATTCAACCAGTTTCACTGGCATTTGACCGACGATCAGGGCTGGCGCATCGAGATAAAGAAGTATCCGAAGCTGACCGAGATAGGTTCAAAACGCCCCGAATCGCTCGTCGGACGATACTCGCCGATCTTCAAGGGAGACGGCGTTCCGGTCGAGGGATTCTACACGCAGGACGAGATCCGCGACGTCGTCGCGTATGCGAAAGCGCGGATGATCAACGTCATTCCCGAGATCGAACTTCCCGGACACAGCTCGGCGGCGCTCGCGGCCTACCCCGAGCTGGGCTGCAAACAGGACTATCCGTACAAAGTGCAGATGACGTGGGGCATTTTCAAGGAGGTCTATTGTCCGACCGAAACCACGTTCAAATTTCTCGAGGACGTTCTCGACGAAACGATCGCATTGTTTCCGGATTCGCCGTACATCCACGTTGGCGGCGATGAAGTGCTGAAGGATCACTGGAAGGAATCGCCGTACGTTCAAGATCTGATGAAGCGCGAGAATCTGAAGGACGAGCACGAGGTTCAGTCGTATTTCATCCGCCGGATGGAAAAGCACATCAATTCCAAGGGCAAGACGATCATCGGCTGGGACGAGATCCTCGAAGGCGGGCTCGCGCCGAACGCGGTCGTCATGAGTTGGCGCGGCGAAAAGGGCGGGATCGAAGCGGCGAAGGCAAGACATGACGTCATCATGACGCCGACGACGTACCTTTATTTCGATTACGGCCCGGGCGATCCGAAATATGAACTGCTGAACATCGGCGGATATTTGCCGCTCAAGACCGTCTATTCTTACAATCCGATCCCGAAAGACCTGACGGACGAAGAGTCGAAACACATTCTCGGCGCGCAGGCGAACCTCTGGACGGAATACATCAAGACGCCCGACAAGGTCGAATACATGGCATATCCGCGCATTCTGGCGTTGTCCGAAGTCGTCTGGTCGCCGCTTGAAGCGAAGAACTGGGACGACTTTCGCGCCCGGCTCGGCGGACAGTTCGCGCGGCTCGACGCGGAGAACGTGAATTACCGCATTCCCGAGCCGGACGGACTCGCCAACATCCTCGTGGCCGACGCCGACAAGGCGCGCATCGAACTAAAAGCGCCGATGCCGGGCGGGCGCATCTTCTACACGCTCGACGGCTCCGATCCGACGCCCGGTTCGGCTGAATACAAGGGTCCGTTCGACGTGCCCCTCGCGAACAACGAACGCAAGGAACTCAAGACGATCGTGATGAATGCCGCCGGCCGTTCGAGCGTCATCTACGCGGCAACGATCTTACGACGCGGCTACGCCGAAGCCGTCCAACCGCCGGCCGAAAAACGCGAAGGCGTCAGTTGGGCATTCTACAAAAAGGAGTTCAGCAAGGTCGCCGAGATCGACGCCGCGACCGCCGATGAAACCGGCGAATCGCGCTCGATCGCACTGCAGCAATTCGCGAAGAAATCGGATCTCAAGGAACCGTTCGCGGCCGTCTTTGACGGATACATTTCGGTTGCGGATGACGGCATCTACGAATTCCAGGTCGACGCTGACGATGGCGCGGTTCTCTACATCGACGGCGAGGCAGTCGTCGACAACGACGGGCTTCACTCGTCGCAGACGGTCTCCGGAGTCGTGCCGCTGCGGAAGGGCTTTCACAAGTTCAAGCTGAAGTACTTCCAGGGTGGCGGCGATTTCGCGCTCAACGTCCGTTTCGGCCTGAAGGGCACGGCGCTGCGTCGGGTTGGAGGCAACGAACTCATTCATTGACCCGATGCTGAAGCTCGTAAAGATCGGTCTTTTTGCGGCGGCGCTGGCAATGACGGCGCCCGGCAAGACTCCGCCGCCGAAGACTGTTTCGCCGGTTCCGTCGGCGTCGCAACTTGCCTGGCAGAAGCTCGAATACTACGCGTTCGTCCACTTCGGGATGAACACCTTCACGAACCACGAGTGGGGCGAGGGACGCGCGCCGGCGACCGATTTCAACCCGACAGCTTTTGATCCCGAACAATGGGCGCGGATCGTTCGCGACGCCGGCATGAAAGGCATCATCATCACGGCGAAGCATCATGACGGATTCTGTCTCTGGCCTTCGAAAACGACCGACTACACGGTTGCGAAATCGAGTTGGCAAGACGGAAAAGGCGACGTCCTGCGCGATCTGTCGGCGGCGTGCCGCAAGTACGGATTGAGGTTCGGAGTCTATATCTCGCCCTGGGACCGCACCCATCCGCTCTACGGAACGCCGAGATACAACGCGGTTTACAAGGAACAATGGCGCGAGTTGTTGTCGGACTACGGCGAAGTTTTCGAAGCGTGGCTCGACGGCGCGAACGACAATTCGAAGCGGATGGTCTATGACTTCAATGGCTTTTTCGGAACCATCCGATCGATACAGCCAAACGCGGTGATCTTCAGCGACGCCGGTCCGGACATTCGTTGGGTCGGCAA
>JAKOSS010000363.1 GCA_029777145.1 Acidobacteriota bacterium
CGACAACACGACCGGACAGGGCCCGTTCCCGGGCTGGTATATCGATGACGTCAAGGTCGTCGGCGGCTACACCTGCTCGATCGCGCCGACCGTGCGATCGCGGGCCGATTTTGACGGTGACGGCAAAACCGATGTTTCGGTCTTCCGCCCAAGCGAAGGAAACTGGTATCTCCTGCGCTCGACGGCCGGATTCCAGTCGATCAACTTCGGCCTCGCCACGGACACGCTGACACCGGCCGACTTCGACGGCGACGGCAAGGCGGATCTCGCGGTCTACCGGCCGATCGCGGCGTCGGGAAATCCCGACCTGTGGATCTTCGAATCGGGAAGCTCGACGATCTCGACCCGCGAGTGGGGCACGACCGGCGACGTTCCGCAGATCGGCGATTACGACGGCGACGGTAAGGCGGACGCGGCGGTCTTCCGCCCGTCGACGAACACCTGGTTCGTTCTCTATTCGAGCGGCGGATCGTTCATCACCGGCTTTGGCGCCGCCGGCGACATCCCTGTCCGCGCCGATTACGACGGCGACGGACGGACCGACATCGCGATCTTCAGACCTTCGAACAACCAGTGGTGGATCGCGAATTCGAGCGGCGGCGTAACGGCGCAGACGTTCGGCGCGGCGGGCGACAAACTCGTCCCGGCCGATTACGACGGCGACAACAAGGACGATCTCGCGATCTTCCGGCCTTCGACCGGTCAGTGGTGGATCCTCAACAGTTCGACTTCGTCGGCGACGGCGACGACCTTCGGACTCTCGACCGACACGCCGGTTCCGGGTGATTATGACGGCGACGGCAAGGACGACATGGCCATTTACCGGTCTTCAAACGGTCAATGGTGGCTCAACCGTTCGACGTCGGGAGTCTCCGCGATCACGTTCGGGATCGCGACCGATTCGCCGATTCCGGGAGCCTATATTCCGTAGTCGCGTTCGGACCTTGTTCGATGCACGCCGGTGTCATTCGTGACGCCGGCGTTTTTGTCGGCGCGATGCGAAGATTGAATCGTTCAAATCATTGACTAACTGAATATTCTGTCTTATTATTCGACCGTTCAGAATGATATTTGGCGATTCTTTTCGCGAACGGATTTCCCGATTGCCAGTCTTTTTCTTTCCAACCACGGGATTTGCACGTTCTGGACCGATGTTCAAATTTATTCATAGGTCTGTTCCTTGTAAGTAATTTTTCGCCCTTATATTAAGGTGATGCCAATTTTTTCGGATGCGGCCCGTTTGCCGCATCTCCCGTTTTAGCTTTGAGGAGGGCTTACAAATGCAGAAAACTTCAACCGCAGAGGCGCGCAATCCGCTTCTGCTATGCGTCTTTGTTCTGGGCGTGATGGCGGCTTTGGTGATATTGCCGCTTCAGTTCCGAACCGAGGCAGGTGGCCAGAAGGGTCTTTTTTACAGGACCGAAAGCCACGTACCCGGGCTCGAGAACTATGACATCCGGACGGACAAAGGCGACGAGATCGATAATGCGCTCGTCAAATACCGGCAGAACGCCGGAAAGGATTCGGCGGTCATCGCCGACATCCGCGACGGATTTGTGCGCGGAGAAGAACAACTCCGGCAGCGCGTCCCGTCGCTGAAAACCGAGTACAACGACGATATCCGGATCCCCGAAGTGATCACACCGGATGTCTGGAAAGCAAGAATCGAACGCCTCACGGCGCCTTCAGCCGAAAAACGTTCCGAGATCCTGCGCAACTTCGTCAAGGAAAACAACAACCTGCTCGGCGTCAACGATGCCCAGGCTGACCGCCTTGTCGTGACCGCGGATTACATGAATCCGAGCGGCTATCTCGGGTTTGCGCATCTCGAACAGCGGATCAACGGCGTACCCGTTTTCCGCGGCGAGATCAAGGCCGGTTTCACGAAGTCGGGTGAAATGATCCGCGTCATCAACAATTTGGCGCCGGGTCTTGATTACGACAGCGTGTCAACCAATTTCGGCAACCCGCAGGACGCGGTGAATGCGGCCTACCGCAATATCAACGCCGAGCCGACCAAACTCGACCACGAATATAACCCGACGGCGTCGACCGACCTGAAGGCGGTCTTCGGCAACGGCGACTGGGCGACCACGGCCGAGAAGATGTACTTCCCGACCGAGCCGGGCGTGGCAGTTCCGTCCTGGCGCGTTCTCATCTGGCAGCCGGTCAACGCTTTCTACGTGATCGTTGACAACGAAGGCCGGATGCTCTGGCGCAAGAACATCACCGAAGATCAGACCCAGTCGGCGACCTACCAGGTTTACGACAACCCGAATTCGTACTTCAACGCAGCCGACAGCCCGGCGCCGTTGTCGCCGGGACCGAATGATCCGACGACCAACACGCAGGCTCCCGTCGGAACGCGGACGAACGTCACGCTGATCGGTAACGAAGCTCCGAACACCTTCAACAACAACGGGTGGATCACGGACGGTGCGAACATCACCGACGGCAACGCCGTCGAAGCCGGTGTCGACCGTGTATCGCCGGATGGCGTTGACGCACCGGTGACCGGAAGTCCGAACCGGGTCTTCGATTCGACATGGAACCCGGCACCGGGCAATCCCGCGCCTGGCGACGATCCGCTGACGACCCAGGCCCAACGCGGTGCGGTCATCCAGATGTTCTATCTGATGAACCGTTATCACGACAAACTGTACCTGCTCGGATTCACCGAAGCGGCGCGCAACTTCCAGGCGACGAACTTTACGGGCCAGGGAGTTGGCGGCGACCGTGTGTCGGCCGAAGGTCAGGATTCATCGGGATCGAACAACGCCAACTTCTCGACTCCGGCTGACGGCGGACGCGGACGCATGCAGATGTACCTGTGGACCGGCCCGACGCCCGATTACGATGGAACCGGCGATGCCGAGGTCGTTATCCACGAACACTCGCACGGTCTCTCGAACCGTCTCCACGGCAACTCGTCCGGTCTCTCGACCAACATGTCGCGCGGCATGGGCGAAGGCTGGGGCGATTTCTACGGCTACGCGATGCTTGCCGAGCCGACGGATCCGATCAATGCCGTTTACACGACCGGCGGTTACGCGACGTACCTGCTCGGTGGAATGCAGTCGAACTACTATTATGGTATTCGCCGCTTCCCGCGGGCACCGATCACGTTCCTCGGACCCAATGGCAAACCGCATAACCCGTTCACGTTCAAATACGTGAATTCAAACTGCGACACGTTCATTGGAACGACCGCAACGAACCCGAACAGCGCCTATCCGCGCAACCCGGTGATTTCCACCAGCTCGGGCGTCCAGGCTTGCGACCAGGTGCACAACCTCGGCGAAGTTTGGTCTTCGGCGCTCTGGGAAGTCCGCAACCGGATGGTCACGCGTCTCGGCTTCACGGCCGGAACGAACCGTGTCCTTCAGGTTGTTACGGACGGCATGAAGCTCGCCCCGAACGGTCCGACGTTCCTTGCGGAACGCGACGCGATCATCTCGGCGGCATCGACCCTTCCGCTGGCACCTGAAGCCGCCGCCGACGTCCTCGACGTCCGCGAAGGTTTCCGTGTCAGAGGTATGGGATATTCGGCAAGCATTCAGAATGCCGGAACCGGAGCCAACAACACCGCCGTCACGGAAGCGTTCGACTCGGCCGACGTGGCCGCGAATGACGGAACCGTCACTTCGGGCAACGGACTTCTCGAACCGAATGAATGCAACACCCTGAACGTTCCGATCGTGAACAATTCGGCGAATACGGCCACGGGAATCACCGCGGTCCTGACGTCGAACACGCCGGGCATCACGGTGAACCAGGGCAATTCGGCCTATCCCGACATTATCGGGGGCGGCGGACCGGTCAACAACACGACTCCGTTCCAGGTATCGGTCGACAACACGGTCGCGTGCTACACGCAGGCCAGCTTTACGTTGACGGTATCGTTCACGGGCGGCGGCGGCGGTTCACCGATCGTCAAGAACTTCTCGTTGCCGATCGGAATTCCGGGCAACGCGTACACCTTCACGTCGGGCACGGGAACGATCCCGACCGGCGGAGTTCTCGTCGGGGGCAGTCAGGCTGACGATGCGGCGGTTTCGATCCCGCTTCCGTCCGGCTGGACCTCGTCGATCTATGACGTACCCGTTACGTCGCTCAGCGCCAGCACCAACGGTATGCTGACGGCGAACGCGACGGCTTCGACGACGTTCACCAACGCGGTTCTTCCGGCCAACGTCGGTGGTGTTGGTCAGACGATGTTCCCGTATTGGGACGACATGATCATGACGACCGCGAGAAGCGTCGACGCCGGTATCTTTACGAATACGGTCGGTTCGGCTCCGAATCGTCAGTTGGTCATCGAATGGAGAGCGCAGCACTTCAACGGCGGCACCGCGGAATCCGGAATTACGTTCAATTTCGCGGCGGTCCTCAACGAAGGCTCGAGCCAGATCGATTACATCTACACAACGGTCGGCGCGACGGCGAACACGAATGGTTCGTCAGCGACGGTCGGCGTGCAGAAGGCAACCACGGGAACCGACTTTACGCAGTTCTCGTTCAACCAGTCGGTGATCACACCGGGCATGAAGCTGACGGCCACGCTGCCTCCGGGACAGTGCACGACCGGCGGCGGAACGTGTAATTTCGTTCCGGCAAGCTCGCGTGCTGACTTCGACGGCGACGGCAAGACGGATCTTTCGGTCTTCCGCGGCTCCGAAGGCAACTGGTATCTGAACCGTTCGACGGACGGATTCCAGGTCCTTAATTGGGGTCTCGCAAGCGACGTCCTGACGCCGGGCGACTTCGACGGTGACGGCAAGGCCGATACGGCGATCTTCCGCGGCAATGCCGACAGCGCTCAGCCGGACTTCTATATCCTGAACAGCAACGGATTCACCCTGACGGGTGCTTCATGGGGCATTCCGGGAGATACTCCGGTCATCGCTGACTATGACGGCGACGGCAAGTCCGACATCGCGGTCTTCCGCGCGTCGAACAACACCTGGTACGTCATCAACAGCGGCGGCGCTCCGGCAACTTCCATCACCACGTATGGACAGGCCGGCGACGTTCCGGTCGCGGGTGACTTCGACGGTGACGGCAAGGGCGACCTGACGGTCTATCGCAGCGGAACCTGGCTGTCGCAGCTTTCGGGCGGCGGTTCGTCGAGCAACTCGCTCGGTTCGGCCGGCGACGTTCTTGTTCCGGCGGACTACGACGGCGACAACAAGGACGACGTTGCTGTCTTCCGTCCGAGCACCGGCACTTGGTACATCATTAAGAGTTCCGATTCTTCGACGCTGATCACGCCATTCGGCACCAGCGGCGACGTTCCGGTACCGGGTGACTACGATGGTGACGGAAAGGACGATCTCGCCATTTACCGTAATGGTCAGTGGTGGGTCAACGCCTCGACTTCGGGAGTTTCGGTACAGAACTTCGGTATCGCGACCGACAAGCCGATCCCGCGGTCGTACATTCCGTAAGCAAGGTTGTTAAACCCAAGGACTTCGGCCGGCGGCATTCGTGTCGCCGGCCGATTTATTTGCGGATGAAGAGATTTAACTTCGCCAAAATTGCCATGAATACTCACCCGGAAGTAAAATCGTCCCTGCATTCGGAGTTTTTTTGTACTGCGTGACTGACCTCGGATTGAAATCGAACCCAACCAGAACCGTTCCGGCCCGCCTCGGCCGCGAACCGGGCGCGCTGTTTTTCAATCGCGAACTGAGCTGGCTCG
This sequence comes from Acidobacteriota bacterium, assembly GCA_029777145.1. The sequence continues at coordinate 5,702 of JAKOSS010000363.1, forward strand.
AGTTCAACCGACGAGTGCTCAACGAAGCGCTCGATACGTCGAACCCGCTCCTCGAACGGCTCAAATTCCTATCCATCTTCTCGACGAATCTCGACGAGTTCTTCATGATCCGGGTTTCCGGCCTCAAGGAACAGATCGCCGAGAACATCGCAAAACTTTCGCCCGACGGAATGTCAGCGGGCGAACAATTGCGCGCGATCCGCGAACGCGTCCGGCCGATGCTCGTCGAGCAGATGCGCTGCCTGCAGGAAGAAGTGATGCCCGGACTCGCCGCCGCCGGCATTCGGATCTGCGAATTCGACACGGTCAGCGACGCCGAGCGGAAACGTCTGAACGACTACTTCGCGACCCATATCTTTCCGGTCCTGACTCCGCAGGCGGTCGACATAAGTCATCCGTTTCCCTTCATTTCGAACCTTTGCCTGAATTTCGGCCTGATGGTCGAGCCGCCGCGGATCCCGGCGAAATACCCGGCCAAACACATCTTTGAAGGGCGGCGGTTCGTCCGCGTCAAGCTCCCGCCGAATGTCGCGCGGTTGGTGCCGGTCGACGACCCGGCGACGCGGTTCGTCTTGCTTGATGAACTCGTCGCGGCAAATATCGGGAAGCTCTTCCCGAACATGAGATCGCAGAGCCCGCACCTTTTCCGGATCACGCGCGACGCGGACATCGAGATCCGTGAGGACGAGGCGGGAGATATCCTGCGGACGATGGAGCGCGAACTGCGCCACCAAAAGCGGTTCAGCTTCCCGGTTCGGATGGAGATCGCCGACGC
>JAKOSS010000364.1 GCA_029777145.1 Acidobacteriota bacterium
AGACGACCTTGACCGGTTTTCCGACCGATTTCGAGAGCGAAACGGCGTCCATCACATAATCCGCACCAACGCGGCGTCCGAATCCTCCACCGAGCAGCGTTGTGTGAACACCGACCTTATCGGGCGCCAATCCAAGAGCTTTCGCGACGTTTGCCTGAACGATGATCTGCGACTGCGTGCCGCACCAGACGTCGGCCGCGTCGGCGCGGACATCGGCCGTGCAGTTCATCGGTTCCATCGTCGCGTGTGCGAGAAACGGAGCGAAGTATTCTGCTTCGATCGTCTTCGCAGCATCGGCCTTCGCGGTCGTGACGTTGCCGACGGATTTCGCCGCGCGGCCATTCTCTTTGTCCGCGGCCTCTTTGTACGAAGCGAGGATCGATTCGCTCGAAACGGTCGCGTTCGCGCCCTCGTCCCAAACGATCTTCAGCGCCTGACGTCCTTTGCGTGCCGCAAAGTAATTCTCGGCGACGACGCCGACGCCGTATCCGAGATTGACGACGCCGACAACGCCCTTGACCGCCTTTGCGGCAGCGTCGTCAACACTTTTGACCTTGCCACGCTGAACGGGCGAGCGCTGGACCGAACCGTAAAGCATTCCGGGACGCTTGACGTCGATTCCGAACTCGGCCGTGCCATTCACCTTTTCCGGGGTGTCGATACGTTTGACGCTTTTGCCGATGATCTTGAAGTCTTTCGGATCCTTCAGTTTCGGTTCGGCCGGAGGCGTGATCTTCGCGGCCGCATCAAGCAGTTCGCCGAATCCGACCGACCGTCCCGACGATGCGTGCGTCACCTTGCCGCCTTCGGTCGTGCAGGTATCCGCGGCGACGTTCCAATTCTGCGCCGCGGCGCCGACGAGCATCTCGCGAACGGCCGCGGACGCCTTGCGAAGCGGGCCGAAGAACGCGCGGACGCTCGTGCTGCCGCCCGTCACCTGGCTGCCGATCAGGGGGTTGATGAACGCCTTGTCCGGCGGTCCCGATTCGTAGCTGACCTTCGACCAATCGGCGCCGAGTTCGTCCGCGACGATCATCGCGAGCGAGGTCAAAACGCCCTGGCCCATTTCAGACTGGCCGACAACGACCGTGAGCGTACCGTCTTTTGCGATCTTGATGTAGGCATTCGGCTGAAATTCGTCCGCGGCCGCGTTTTCTATCCCGGCTGATGCGGACATCGCGCGAATCGATCCCGGCACCGCGACCGAAACCAATAGAGCGCCGCCGGCCGTCAGCGTCGTTTTAAGGAAATCACGTCTATCGATGTTCGTGCCCATCACTTGCCTCCTTGCATCGCCGCCTGCTTGATCGCGGCGCGGATGCGGTTGTAAGTGCCGCAGCGGCAGATGATCCCATTCATCGCCGCGTCGATGTCGGCGTCGGTCGGGTCCTTCTTCTTGGCGAGCAACCCGGCGGCAGCCATGATCTGCCCCGACTGGCAATATCCGCATTGCGGGACGTCGTTGTCGATCCAGGCCTTTTGGAGCGGATGATCGGACGCGCCTGAGATTCCCTCGATCGTCGTGATCTCTTTTCCGGCCACCGACGCGAGCGTCGTGATGCACGAACGGCGAGGTTCGCCGTCGATGTGGATCGTGCAGGCACCGCATTGCGCGATGCCGCAGCCGAACTTCGTGCCGGTCAGCCCGAGCTCGTCGCGGATGATCCACAGGACGGGCGTCGAGGGATCGGCATCGGTTTCGTACGTCTTTTTGTTTACCGTGATCTTGGCCACGATTCTTTCCTCCTGGAGCAATTTGCTGGACACGGAATGTATATCACCTTTGAGGTCGAACTGCCAGAAATTCTATTGCACTGCGGGCTCGTTCGGGTGCAGAATGGGCGATAAGGAAATTGGAGTTATGACAGTACTCATTGACACACCGCACAAGGTCTCGACCGATGAGCTCATCGCACGCCTCTACCGCACGGAGGGCAAGGCCGAGATCGTAAATGGAGAAATTGTTGAATTTATGTCCACAGGAGACGACCCCTCATCGGCCGCATTCAATATCGCACTCAGCCTCAAATTATTCGGGAAGCGAACCGGATCCGGCCGCGCTTACACCGACAACGTCGGCTATCTGGTTGATCTGCCGACCCGCAAATCGTTCAGTCCCGACGCCTCGTTCTTTACGGGCGATCGCGCCGGTATGAAGTTCCTGAAAGGAGCTCCGGTATTCGCCGTCGAAGTGCGCAGCGAGCGGGATTACGGGACGAAGGCCGAGCGCGCGATGGCCGCTAAACGCCGCGATTATTTCGCCGCCGGAACAAAGGTCGTTTGGGACGTTGATCTTCTGAGCGACACGCCGATCCGTTCGTACTCGTTCGATGACCCCGATCGTCCGCGGATCTTCAAACGCGGTGAAACGGCCGACGCCGAACCGGCGCTTCCGGGCTGGAGATTCGAAGTAAGCGATCTGCTGGAGTAACTCTAAGTGTTCTTTGTGAGTATGTGGTGATTGTCCGACTGTGATCGCATAATCCAGATGAAGGTCGACCACAAAGACACAGAGGACACATAGCGGCTCGCTCAAGTAATGTGCGACTCGCGGCATCGCATCCGCCCTTCTTGCTGAATGAATACTCATTCACTTATAATCCTCGCAATTCTATTTTCACTTATCGAGAAGGTTTTTTATGACTATGCTGACTATCCGAAAGGCCGCGGTGCTGGGCGCGGGAACCATGGGCGCGGCAATCGCGGCGCATCTGACGAATGCCGGGATCCCGGTGCTCCTGCTCGACATCGCTCCGCGCGAAGAGGGCGCGACCGACAAGAACGCGATCGTCAAATCGCTGTTCGAAGCGGCGAAGAAGTTGAAGCCGGCGCCGTTCATGCTTGCCGATAATGCCGGGCTGATCTCGCTCGGTAACTTCGAGGACGACATGCCGCGACTCAAGGATTGCGACTTCGTCATCGAAGCCGTCGTCGAGCGGCTCGACATCAAACACAAGGTCTTCGCCGATGTCGAAAAACACCGCAAACCGGGATCTGTCATCGCCTCGAACACGAGCGGCATTCCGATCGAGTCGATCGCCGAACCGTTCTCCGACGATTTCAAGTCGCACTTCATGGGCATCCATTTCTTCAATCCGCCGCGCTACATGAAACTTGTCGAAGTGATCCCGATCAAGGAGACCGACGCGGCGATCGCCGGCGCGGTGAAGGATTTTCTCGACATCCGTCTCGGCAAAGGCGTCGTGCCGGCAAAGGACCGGCCGAACTTCATCGCGAACCGCATCGGCGTCTTCTCGATCATGGCGACGCTCAACGAAATGCTCGCGATGGGATTGACGCCGACCGAGGTCGATCAGATCACCGGCAAGGCGATCGGGCACGCCTCGAGCGCGACCTTCCGGACGTCGGATCTCGTCGGACTCGACGTCACGGCGCACGTCGTTTCGAATCTTTATCCGGCGATCCCCGAAGACGAGGACCGGGAAACGTTCAAGATCCCCGAAGTGATGCAGACACTGCTCGAAAAGAAGCTGCTCGGCGACAAGACGAAGGGCGGATTTTTCAAAAAGTCGAAGGATGAGACCGGTAAACGCGTCATCCTTGAACTCGATCTGAACACCTTCGAATACAGGCCGCAGGTGAAGACGAAGTTCGCCTCGCTCGACGCCGCAAAGTCGATCGAGGACATTCCGTCGCGCGTCAAGAAGCTTGTGTGGGGCGACGACAAGGTCGGAGAATTCCTTTGGAAAACGACGTCGCGGATCTCGCGCTATGCCGCGAACCGTATCCCGGAGATCGCGGACACGATCGTCGAGGTCGATAACGCCATCAAATGGGGGTTTGGCTGGGAGATCGGCGTCTTTGAGTCGTGGGACGCGATCGGCGTCGCCGAATCGGTCGAGCGGATGAAGAGCGAGGGAGAGTCGATTCCGGCGAATGTGCAGGCGATGCTCGAGTCAGGCGCGACATCGTTCTACAAATATGAGAACGGCGTCCGCTCATTCTTCGATTTCCGCACGAACGGCTATGTGGAAATGCCTGACCGGCCGGGAGTTATAGTTCTCAAATCGGTCAAGGATCGCACCGGCGTGATCAAGAAGAATCAGGGCGCGAGCCTGATCGACATTGGCGATGGCGTCGCGTGCCTTGAGTTCCATTCGAAGATGAACTCGATCGGCGGCGACACGATGTCGATGATGAAATTCGCGATCGAAGAGGTTGAGAAGAACCGCGTCGGGCTCGTCATCGGCAATCAGGGCGGGAATTTCTCTGCCGGCGCGAACATCGCGATGTTGCTGCTCGCGGCGCAGGAAGAAGAGTGGGACGATATCAACCTGATGATCCACACGTTCCAGCAGGCAAACATGCGTCTGCGCTATTCGTCGAAACCGGTCGTCGCCGCGCCGTACGGTCTGACGCTCGGCGGCGGCTGCGAGGTTTCGCTCCATTCGGACAAGGTCCGCGCGGCGGGCGAGACATACATGGGGCTCGTCGAGGTCGGCGTCGGACTGCTTCCGGGCGGCGGCGGAACGAAGGAAATGATGATGCGGACGATGGACCTCGCGGCGAAGACGCCGGATGCGGATCCGCTCGTTTTTCTGAAGAAAACGTTCGAAATGATCGGCATGGGCAAGGTCGCGACCAGCGCCCAGGAAGCGCAGTCGTGGGGATTCCTGCGCGATTCGGATGCGATTTCGATGAACGGCGACCGGCTGGTTGCTGACGCGAAGCAGGAAGTTTTGAACCTCGCGGCGGCCGGATACGTCCAGCCGGTGCAGCGGACCGATATCAACGCGATGGGCGAAGCGGGAATGGCGGCGTTCAAGATCGCGCTGACGATGATGAAGCGCGGCGGGTACATTTCGGATCATGATGAGCTGATCGGACGCAAGATCGCGAAGATCCTCTGCGGCGGCGAGATGAATCATCCGGCGCAGGTTTCCGAACAGTACCTGCTCGATCTCGAACGCGAAGGTTTCCTGAGCCTCTGCGGCGAGCGCAAGACGCAGGAGCGGATCGCCTTCATGTTGAAGAGCGGCAAGCCTCTTCGGAATTAGGCCGAATGCGATTGACGTCGGAAATCGGAGAGATGTCTATGCCGGTTAAAATCCTGATACTTTTCGCAGGCGTGTTTCTTCTCGTCGGAATGCTGACTGGAGTCTGGAAGTACGCCACGATCATGAAGAGTGAAGCAAGCAAGTCGTCGATGTACGTTGACATCGCTCACCGTAATGCGTTGCTTTTCAGTTTCGCCTGCCTGGTGATGGCGAAACTAATGGAGTTCAATCCGTTTTCTTCGGCGATCCAGTTGACGATTGTGTTGATTCCGCTTTTCTACTTCAGCCTGACGACGATCAATCAAATCAAAGAAGGGCTGGCGGGACGAACCGAAACGATTTTCAAGGACCGAAACTTTTCGACGACCTGGTTCACATACGGCCTCATCGTCGGGGAAGTCGGGTCGATTTCACTGATGATCGTCGGTTTTGTCTACTCACAACTGATGTGATCGAAAGGTCGCCCGCAACGTTGCCAAATCAAGGCGCGTATCTGAGCGTCGACGCCGAATCAAATCCGAAAATATTGCCGTGCGCGGCCGGGCTGCCGTCGCATGCGGATATTCTGCGTTAATTGGCCTCCTTGCGCTAAAATGCTCGCGATGCAATTAGAAACGACGATCGAAGCTCTCAATGCCGTCACGCGTGAGGTCGAACAGCGATTCGGCGGTCTTTCCAGTGACGAGATCAACCGCCGAACGAATCCCGATTCGTGGAGTGTCGGGCAGTGCCTCGAACATTTGATTCTCTCGAACGAACTTTATTACCCTGACCTCGACGCGATCGCTTCGGGCACGCACCGGAACAGCTTTTGGCAGAAATGGTCGCCTTTCAGCGTCTTCGGCGCGCGGCTTCTGATCTATTCGCAGAAGTCCGACGGGCGAAGGTACAAGGTTCCGATCGAGTCCGCGGTGCCGCCGAGCGATGCACCCGCCGACATCGTGGTGAAGTTCGCCGCGCATCACGAAGTGCTGATCTCAAAACTCGTCGCGTGCGCAGATGCCGACCCATATCGCACCGTCATCACCTCGCCTTTTATGAAGTTCCTGACCTACAGGCTCGTCGAAGTACCCGAAATCATCGTCGAACACGAACGCCGGCATGTCCGACAAGCCGGACGCGTCCTCGAATCCATAGCCAACGCCTGATGCCCGAATCGTTCAAAACAAAGCTTGACCGCTGGAAATTCGCGCTCTTTCCGGCGTATCGCGGAACCGGCGCGCGCGTCACTTACGTAGCCCACGACTGGCGCGAACTGCGTCTGAAGATTCCGCTTTCGCTGCGAACGCGGAACTATGTCGGGACGATCTACGGCGGCAGCATGTACGGCGCGGTCGATCCGATCTTCATGATCATGCTGATCAAGAACCTCGGTACAGATTATGTCGTTTGGGACAAGTCGGCGACGATCAGGTTCAAAAAGCCCGGAAAGGAAACTCTGTTCGCGGATTTTCGCCTTGATGAAGACGAGATCGAGTCGATCAAGATGGTTTTGCGCGATCAAAAGTCGGTTGATAGAATTTACACCGTCGAGATCAAAGACGCCGCCGGAAACGTCCACTGCGTTGTCGAAAAGACTCTCTACATCGCCCGAAAATGAATTCACAGATCTCCGAACTCGCAAATCTCGGCCCGAAAAGTCAGTCGTGGCTGAACGAGATCGGGATCTTTTCGAAAGCGGATATCGAACGCGTCGGATCGATCGCGATCTATCGTATCCTGCGTGAGCGGGGTTTGCCGGCGAGTTTGAATCTCGTTTACGCGATCGAGGCGATGTTGATCGGCGAACAATGGACGCGGCTCTCGGCGAGCCACAAGGCGGAACTGCGGGCGACAATCAGGGAATTGGCCTCATAAATGATTGATTACACGGAATTTGCGTTCATCTTCGACATGGACGGGACGCTCGTTGACAATATGCGCTATCACACGATGGCGTGGCAGAAAATGCTCGACGAGAATGGCGTCCGGGCCCGCGCCGGGGATTTTCTCGTCAACACCGCGGGAAAGACCAACCGCGAGATCGTGCCGAGTATTTTTCCGGACGCGGATTCAGACGAAGTGGCGCGTCTCGGTGATCGGAAAGAAGAACTTTATCGCGAACTATTTGCTCCGAACCTGCGGCCGATCGCCGGCGCCGTTGAGTTTTTGACGCGATCCGAGGCCGCCGGGATCAGACTTGCGGTCTCGACCGCGGCCCCGCCGGCGAACGTTGAATTCGTGCTCGACGGACTGGATCTTCGCCGTTTCTTTCGTGTGGTCACGAGCGCGTCTGACGTTAAACACGGCAAACCGCACCCTGATCTTTTCCTGCGTTCCGCCGAAATTCTTCGGGTTCCGGCGAATCGATGTCTTGTTTTTGAAGACGCTCTCAATGGCTTCGAAGCGGCCTTTCGCGCCGGGATGAGATCGATCGGCGTGACGACCGTGAATTCGATCGAGACGATCACGAGCCAACCTTCGGTCGTTGCCGCGATCGAGGATTTTTCCGGACTCGACGCGCAAGAAGTGGTCAGTCGCTACATTCTTGAAGCAGCAGTACCAACTTTTTGACAGAGGAAAAAACATGAAAAAACTATTGGTTCTATTGCTCGTCGGACTATTTGCGGCGGGCTGCGATTACAAGGGTAAACCCGTAGAATATTCGGGCATCTGCAACAAGGAAAACGATAAGGAGTATATCGAGGTCGTCGGCTATTTCAAGAACAACGGCAGTGCGATGTGCTCCAAACGCGGGAACGAACCGATGCGGTGTCCGGTCAATTTCGTCGATACCGAGGACCAGCCGAAACCGGTCATGACGAACATCGATCTCGGCAGCGGCGCGAGCTCGATCGAGAACGTCGAAGGAAAGGGTTTGACCATCCGAGACGACAAAAAGCAGGATGTGGCCAATGCCGATAAGGTGAAGATCACGGCTTCGGTTCTTGTGTTCGACAGCCCGCAAGATCCGAACGCGAAGTACGCACCGTGCTCGTTGACGGTGAAGAAGATCGAACGGGCGCAATGAGTCATTTTCGATTTGCGATTGCCGATTTGCAATTTTCGAATCGTGACCGGTCGATCGGTGATAAAGTTGACGGAAATCAATCGCAAATCGAAAATTGCAAATTGGAAATGAAAAAGCGTTGTGCCTGGGCGAGAAACGAACTCGCGATCAAATATCATGACAGCGAATGGGGCGTGCCGCAGCACGACGACCGGACGCTGTTCGAATTTCTAATCCTCGAGGGCGCGCAGGCCGGGCTTTCGTGGGATACGATCCTCGCCAAGCGCGAGAATTACCGAGCGGCGTACGACGGTTTCGACTTTGAAAAGGTCGCGCGGTACGACGACGCAAAGTGCGCCGAATTACTCCTGAACCCGGGAATCATCAGAAATCGTTTGAAGATCGCGTCGGCGGTCCGAAACGCGAAAGCGTTCATTGGCGTTCGTGACGAGTTCGGGTCGTTCGATGCCTACATCTGGCGATTCGTTGACGGCACACCGATCGTGAATTCCTGGACCGAGATCGGCCAGGTACCGGCGCGTACGGACGTTTCCGACGCGATCAGCAAAGACCTCAAAAGGCGCGGCTTCAATTTTGTCGGGACGACGATCATGTATGCGTTCATGCAAGCTTGCGGGCTCGTGAACGATCACCTTATCAGTTGCCATAGACATTGAGCAATGGCGTATGTCATCGGCATCGCGGTTTTTGTTTTGATCATCGTCGCCGGCAGGATCACCGGCACCGAAGACCGGCGTTTCTATTACCCGCTGACGGTGGTAGTCATCGCGTTGCTTTACGTTTTGTTTGCGATAATCGACGGCCGGCCGGACGTGATTTTGAAAGAAGGCGTCGGCGCGGCGGTTTTCGTCGGCAGCGCGGTGCTCGCGTATGTTCGGTTTCCGATCTTCATTGCGATCGCCCTCATCGCGCACGGTGTATTCGATTGGATCCATCCGCTCTTCATATCGAACAGCGGCGTTCCGACGGGTTATCCGGAATTTTGCTTCGCCGTTGATGTTCCGCTCGGAATGTACTTGATCATCCGTCGGTACGGTTTCTATGCGATGAAGGATCCGGACGAACATTCGGAAGAAGAAGGGTGAATTTTCGGGCGACAATCGCGCTACAATCAACCGGATGGGGTCACCGGAAAGATGACTGACTTACTTCAAGAATTTACCCGATTAACTGAATCGCTAAACCAAGAGGGGATCGATTATGCGATCTGCGGGGGTTGGGCGATGGCTATTCATGGATTTCCGAGGGCGACGGTTGATATCGACCTGTTAGTCGCCGACGATGATTTTGAAAAGGTCTGGCAAACGGCACGGAATTTAGGCTATGACGTTGAAGGCTTGCCGCTGCATTTTCACGAAGGTGCGATTGAGATACGGAGGATTTCGAAAATCGACGGTGAATCGAAACGATTGTTCACAATTGATTTTCTCCTTGTCACCGAACCTATCGGCGAAGTTTGGAACACGCGCGAATTGGTGCGATGGGAAGACGGCTACATCTGGACGGTCTCCAGGCGAGGATTGATCAAACTGAAAGAGATTAGTGGCCGTGAGCAGGACCTGCTCGACATTCGTAAGTTGGCCGAGGACGAAATATGAGCGCTGACATGTCCCGAAAGGCGGTTACCGAACGACTCCGAACGATGAACGAACTCTGGCTTTTGAGCGTCAAGTTAATGAACTCGAGGAAGGTCGGAAGGCTGGAGAGTGACAAGAATGAGTTATCCGATCACACCCGCGATCCGCGTTCTCCGCGAAAAAAGGGTTGATTTCGAACCGTTTCTGTACGACTACGTCGAGAAGGGCGGAACGAAACATTCTGCCGATGAACTTGGCGTCGACGAGCATTCGGTCGTCAAGACCTTGGTTTTCGAGACTGCGGAAAAGAAGCCTTTGATCGTGCTCCAGCACGGCGATCTGCAGGTCTCGACAAAGGAACTCGCACGCTTTTTGAAGACGAAATCGGCCGCCCCCGCATCGCCCGACCGCGCGAACAAACTCACGGGATATCTTGTCGGCGGCACTTCGCCGTTCGGGATCAGAACAAGAATGGCGATCTACGCCGAGGCCTCGATATTTGCGCTCGATCGGATCTGGATCAACGGCGGCAAGCGCGGATTCCTGGTCGCGATAAACCCGCGCATCCTGAAAGAAATCCTCGACGCGCAGGAGATAGCGGTTGCCATCTGATCTTGCGAGGCGGTCATTTCTTCGAGATAGCTGATTGTTGATAGCTGATAGCTGATACACGGAATTCAATGGTTATCAGTTATTCGTTCTCAGTTTTCAGCTAATCCGAATAATCCTCCGGACAATTCAGGATCAAGTGCCCAAAACAAATGACCAATTACAAAGGATCAATGACTTTTCAAAAAATGAATGAGCATTCACTCATTCTTGACAGATCGCCTGAAAGCCTGCAAAAATAAGGGGATTCTTAAGACCGGATTTACACAATTATGAAAGAAGCAGTCATCGTTTCGGCCGTCAGAACGGCCGTCGGAAAAGCGCCGAAAGGAACGCTTCGCTACACCCGTCCCGACGACATGGGCGCAGTCGCGATAAAGGAAGCCGTCGCCCGTGTTGAGGGCTTGGATCCCGCCGAAGTCGAGGACGTGATCATGGGATGCGCATTCCCCGAAGCACAGCAGGGTATGAACGTCGCGCGGACCGCGATGGTCCTCGCCGGACTTCCGGTCGAGACCTCCGCGATGACCGTCAACCGGTACTGTTCGTCGGGTTTGCAGACGATCGCAATCGCGGCCGACCGCATCCGCACGGGAGGAGCCGAAGTGATCGTCGCCGGCGGATTGGAGACGATGTCGATGATCGCCATGGGCGGCGCGAATTTTCGTCCGAATCCGACGCTTGCCGAAAGCTATCCCGACTATTACCTCAACATGGGCCTGACGGCCGAGAATCTCGCCAAAAAGTACGAGATCACGCGCGAACAGGCCGATCAATTCTCGCTCGAATCGCACCAAAAAGCGGCGGCGGCGATCACCGGCGGCAAATTCAAGGACGAGATCGTCCCGATGAACGTCCACGTCGATGAACTTGACGCGAAGGGCCGCGTGCTCCGCAAGGAAGTCGTTTTCGACACCGACGAGGGCGTCCGCTACGACGCGACGTACGAAGGTCTGGCAAAGCTCCGGCCGGTTTTTCACGCGAAGGGAACCGTGACTGCCGGGAACGCGTCGCAAATGTCCGACGGCGCGGCCGCGACGGTCGTGATGTCGGCGGAGAAGGCGGCGTCGATGGGACTCAAACCGCTCGCACGGTTCGTTTCGTTCGCGACCGCTGGCTGCCTGCCCGAAGAGATGGGGATCGGCCCGGTTTACGCGATCCCGAAAGCGCTGAAACTCGCCGGTCTGACGCTCGATCAGATCGACGTCATCGAGCTCAACGAAGCGTTCGCCGCGCAGGGACTTTCGGTGATGAAAGTCCTCGAAATGGATCCGTCGAAGGTCAACGTCAACGGCGGCGCGGTCGCGCTCGGCCATCCTTTGGGGTGCACCGGCGCGAAGCTCACGGCGACGATCCTGCAGGAGCTGAAACGCACCGGCAAACGTTACGGAATGGTGACGATGTGCGTCGGCGGCGGCATGGGCGCGGCCGGCATCTTCGAACGGCTCGACTAATCAATTTGCGATTTTCGATTTGCGATTTGCGATTGGTCGAAGATCGGCTCTGTTGAAACAGCGCAACGTTGGCGCGTCGCAATCGCAAATCGGCAATCGCAAATCGAAAATGGAGTGAAGATGGAAGCGAAAATGGAAAAAGAATACATCAAAGGCGGCGAGTTTCTGATCAGTGAAGGTTCGACCGCGACTTATTTTACGCCTGAGGACTTTACCGACGAGCATCGGATGATCGGCGACATGGCCCGCGAGTATATCGACAACGAAGTCGTACCGCAGCTTCCGGCGCTCGAGAATCACGCCTGGGAAGTCGCCCGCGATCTTCTCAAAAAGGCCGGCGACCTCGGACTGCTCGGCGCGAACATCTCCGAAGAACTCGGAGGGATGGCGCTCGACCAGACGACCGGAGTGATCATTGCCGAAGCCGTCGGCCGCGGCAGCGGTTTCGGATCGACGTACGGCGCTCAAACGTCGATCGGTCTGCTTCCGATCTACTATTGGGGATCCGATGAGATGAAGAAGGAGTGGATCCCGAAGATCATCTCCGGCGAATGCGTCACCGCATATTGCTTGACCGAATCAGGTTCGGGCTCCGACGCCCTCGGCGCGAAATGCGTCGCGAAACTTTCGGACGACGGCCAGACCTGGACGCTCAACGGCGAGAAAATGTGGATCACCAACGGCGGATTCGCCGACGTTTATATCGTTTTCGCGAAGGTCGACGGCGAGAAGGACAAGTTTTCCGCGTTCCTCGTGCCGCGTTCGGATAACTGCCGTCCGGCGGCCGAAGAGCACAAGATGGGCATCAAGTCGTCCTCGACGACGGCGGTCGTCCTGTCCGATGCGAAGATCCCGGTCGGCAATTTGATCGGCAACGTCGGCGACGGCGCGAAGATCGCGTTCGGCGTGCTCAACGTCGGCCGTTTCAAGCTCGGCGCATCGGTCACGGGCGGCGCGAAACTCGCGATCCACGACGCGGTCCGCTATGCGAACGAACGTCATCAGTTCAACAAGCCGATCTCGTCGTTCGGTGCGATCAAACACAAACTCGCCGAGATGGCGATCCGCACGTGGGTTTCCGAAGCGATAACCTACCGCACGGTCGGGATGATCGACATGCTGATCGGCGACAGTTCGGACAACACGAAGAAGCTGCAGTCGATCGACGAATACGCGGTCGAAAGTTCGATCAACAAGGTCTTTTGTTCGGAGGCGCTCGATTACGTCGTCGACGAAATGGTCCAGATCTACGGCGGTTACGGCTACTCGGCCGAATATCCGGCGGACAAGGCCTATCGCGATTCGCGCATCAACCGCATTTTTGAAGGCACTAACGAGATCAACCGTCTGCTTATTCCGGGACAATTGATGAAGCGTGCGATGAAGGGCCAACTGCCGCTGATTCAGGCGGCGAAGGCGTTGCAGGACGAGATCATGAGTCCGCAGATGTCGTTCGACGATGATGATTCCGTACTCGCGATGGAAACGAAATTGTCGGCGAATGCGAAAAAAGTCGCGCTGATGATCCTCGGGACGGCCGCGCAGAAGTACATGATGGATCTGCAGAACCAGCAAGAAGTGCTGATGAACTGCGCCGATATCATCATGAACGCCTACGCGATGGAGACCGCGGTCCTACGGGCGAAGAAGGCGGCTGAAAAAGGCAATGCCGACCGCGAGATCGACATGGCGCAGGTGTTCTGCAACGACGCGATCCAGCGGATCGAGATGTCGGCGAAGAACACGATCGCGGGCATGCTCGAAGGCGACGACGCGAAGATGCTCCTCGTGGCGCTCAAACGCTTCACGAAGAACAATTCGCCGATCAACACGATCACCGCCCGGCAGCGCATCGCCGAGACGATGATCACTGCAAACACTTATACATTTTAGTTTTGGACTTGAGCGCAAGCGTCCCGCTTGCAGTGAACGCGAAAGCGCGAACAGATTGGGCCCGGGCGAGAAGTCCCGGGCCCTTTTTGCGGACAATTCTTTCCCGCGGAACACGCCAAAAACGCAAAAAAATTGTGCCCGCGAATAAGCGCGAATCCTCGCGGATCAACAGAAAGAACATTCGCGTTGATTTGCGGAAATTCGTGGGCAGGATCTTTCGCGTTTTTGGCGCATTTCGCGGGAAAACAGTCTTCAGGGAAGCAGGTCAAAAACGACGACCTCGTTCCGCCCTTTCTTCAGCCATGACGCGGGGCAGTAGAGTTTTGTCTGCGGGCCGATGTCCCAGTAGCGGCCGAGGTTGTGTCCGTTGACGTAAACGATGCCTTTTTTCCAACCGGCAGTGTCGATGAAAGCATCACCGGTTTTGTCGAGATCGAACGACGCGCGATAGAAGTTCAAACCGCGCGACGCATCAGAAGCACCGGAAATCGTCCGCATCGCCCGTGCGACGAACGCTTCGTCCATCTGATACTGGGTCACCTGCCAGTTCATGAGCGTCATGTTGTTTAGAGTCACTCGGTCGGTGATGCCCTTGCGGTCGATCATGAACTGGCCGTAGTTGATGCGGCCCATCGCTTCAACGACGATCTCGAGTTCCGGCATCGCCGAATCCGTTTTCGGTAGATCGACGGTCCAGTCGCCGCCGTCGCGATAGATCGTTTTGATCAGCTTTCCGTCCAGATACACCAACGCGAAATCGTGCGGTTCCCAGATCTTGAGCTTGCCGCTCTTATGTCCGATCAGCTTCGTTTTGTACGAGATCAGCCCGGTGTATTGCCCCAACGATTCCATCGGAACCGGCTGCACGACGTTCTTCGACGGCAGTTTAAGATCGAACAGACTCCCGGCGCGAACGAGTTGGAGTTTAGGAGTTTCGACAGTCGGAACCGGAGTCGGGATCTCCGGTAATTTTTCACCGGTGTGCCGAGCGATCAGATCACGGATCTTGAAAAACTTCTCGGTTGCGCGGCCCTGTTCGTCGATCGGAGCGTCATAGTCGTAACTCGTCACGTCCGGTTGATACTGTGTCGGATTCGCGGCGTTCGCGCCGGCCCAAAATCCGAAGTTCGTTCCACCGTGGGCGACGTACAAACAGAACGATCGCTTTTTCGACATCAGATAGTCGAGCTCGCCGAGGATCTCATTCGGGTCGGGCTTCGCCCATTTTTCGCCCCAGTGCGTCAGCCAGCCCGGATAGCTCTCGCTCGAGAAAGCCGGCACGTTCGGGTTACGCTTGAACGCCTGTTCGAAATCCTTGTCGTTCGATCCCGAATCGAGCCCGATCACCGCGCCGTCGATGTTTCCCGCCTCGAGCATGTACGGCGTCGCGCCGTCGGCGGTGTAGAACGGCACGTTCACGCCAAGACGTTTCCACTCCGACCGGAGCAATTCGAGATAGCGTTTGTCGTTGCCGTAACTTCCGTACTCGTTTTCGATCTGGACCATCAGGATCGGACCGCCATTGGTGATCAGATTCGCGCGGACGGTCGGAGCGAACGCCGCCATGTATCGTTTGACGGCGGCGATATACCGCGGATCCATCCCGCGGACCTTGATGTCGGGGATCGCCAGCAGACGCGCCGGAATCCCGCCGAAGTCCCATTCGGCGCAGACGTACGGTCCCGGACGGAGAAGGACCCACATTCCTTCATCCTGAACGAGCTTCAGGAATCGTCCGATATTCTTTTGCGGCGAGACGAAATCGAATCTTGCGGAAGCGTCCTCGTGAAAATTCCAGAAGATGTACACCGAGATCGTGTTGCATCCGAGCGCCTTCGCCATTTGAATACGATGCCGCCAGTATTCCTGCGGGATCCGCGCCGGATGCAGTTCGCAGCCACGGATCTGATACGGTTTCCGGTCGAGAAAAAAGCCGTCGCGCGAAACGGAGAAATCGTGACGTGCCTGCGCCGATGCGATGCCGGCAAGAAGTGCGATCAGGAGAATAACTCGAAATTTCATATCGACTAGATACTAGTGCAAAACGACGTTCCATGCGATTCGATTGCCGTAAGTCCAATCGGGAAGTATAATTCCCGTGAGTCAGGCACTTCAGTTTTGCATTAGTTCGGGACCACCTTCAGGTCTCTATTCCCGCCGATCGCGGCATTGAGAGGATCATTCATGTTCAAGAAATCTTTTCTTCTTTTCGTTGTTTTTTCATTTGCGCTAACGCTTCCGGCATTTGGCCAATCGGATGACTACAGCAAGATCTTCGGAGCCGTAAAGTGGCGCTCGATCGGTCCGTTTCGCGGCGGGCGTTCGGTCGCGTCCGTCGGCGTCGTCGGCGATCCAAAGACCTACTACATGGGAACGACCGGCGGCGGTGTCTGGAAATCTGAGGACATGGGCCAATCATGGCGCAACATCTCGGACGGATTTTTCCGGACGGCGACGATCGGCGCGATTGCGGTCGCTGAAAGCGATCCGAACGTGATCTACGTCGGGACCGGCGAGCACGCGGTCCGCGGCGTCATGACGCACGGCGGCGACGGCGTTTACAAATCGACCGACGCCGGCAAGACATGGAAGAAGATCGGACTCGAACTGAGCCAGCATATTTCGCGGATCATCGTCGACCCGAAGAATCCGGACATCGTTTTCGTCGCCGCGCAGGGCGCGCTTTACAGTCCGTCGAAAGAACGCGGCGTTTACAAATCGACAGACGGCGGCGTGACATGGAAGAACACGCTCTTCGTCGACGAGCGAACGGGCGCCGCCGAACTTTCGCTCGACCGGAACAACACGCGCATCATGTACGCGGCGATGTGGGAACACGGCCGCTTGCCTTGGAAAGTGATCAGCGGCGGGCCGGGAAGCGGGCTCTACAAATCGACCGACAGCGGCGAAACGTGGACGAAAATGACCGAAGGACTGCCGGAAAAAATGGGCAAGATGTCGATCGCTGTCAGCCGCTCCAATCCCGAAAAGGTCTACGCATTGATCGAGGGCGATTCGGAAACCTCCGACCGCGGACTATACGTTTCGAACAACGGCGGCAAGGAATGGAGCCAGGTGACGAACGACAACCGTCTCGTCCAACGCGCCTGGTACTACATCGAGCTCTTCGTCGATCCGAACAACGAGAACACGATCTACGTCCTCAGCGCCCCGGCGCTGCGCTCGAACGACGGCGGCCGCACGTGGGAAAACCTCGGCGGAACGCACGGCGACTTCCACGATCTCTGGATCAATCCCGACAACTCGAACAACATGATCATCTCGAACGACGGCGGTGCCGCCGTGACGTTCAACAAGGGCCGCTCATGGACTTCGCAGGCGACGATGCCGACCGGCCAGTTCTACCGGATAAACGTCGACAACCAATTCCCGTACCGCATTTACGGCGGACAGCAGGACAGTTCGGCGATCTCGATCGCGAGCCGTGAGTTCGGCTCGGGGGGCATAACGAACGCGAGCTGGTATTCGACCGCCGGCGGCGAAAGCGCGTTCCTCGCGTTCAATCCGGACGATCCGAACTTCGTTCTCGGCGGCAGTTATCAGGGCACGATCGAAGTCGTCGATACTCGCGCCAAGGCCGCGACGAATATCATGGCCGCGCCGATCCAGTATCTTTCGATGGACGCGAAGGATATGAAGTATCGCTTCAACTGGAACGCGCCGATCATCTGGAGCAAATGGGAGCCGAACACTTTCTATCACGGCTCGCAGTATCTTTTGAAAACGAGCGATCTCGGGAAGACGTGGAAAGAAGCGTCGCCCGATCTGACGCGCAACGAGAAGGAGAAACAGGGCAAGGGCGGCGGTCCGCTGACGAACGAAGCGGTCGGCGCGGAAAATTACGGAACGCTCGCGTACGTCATGGAATCGCCGCTTGAAAAGGGTGTGATCTGGACCGGCAGCGACGACGGCGTCGTTTCTGTCACGCGCGACAACGGCGCGACGTGGAAAAACGTGACGCCGCCGGGACTGCAGGAATGCCTCGTCAACGCGATCGAGGTCTCGCCGTTCGACAAGGCGACCGCGTACATCGCGACGACACGCTACAAGTTCAACGATCATCGTCCCGGCCTGTACAAGACGACCGACTACGGCGCGACCTGGACGAAGATCGACAACGGGATCCCGAACGGAGCGTTCACACGCGTCGTGCGCGAGGACGACGTCCGCCGCGACATGCTTTTCGCCGGCACCGAACTCGGCCTTTACATTTCGTGGGACGGCGGCAAGAACTGGTCGCCGTTCCAATTGAATCTGCCGGTCACGCCGATCACCGATCTGCGCGTCCACAAAGGAAATCTGATTGCGGCAACGTCGGGCCGGGCGTTTTGGATCCTCGACGATCTCAGCCTGTTCCGCCAATACAAAAAAGACATGCCGGCGTTCTCGGTTTACAAACCGGACAACGCGTATCTATCGAACTTCGGCAGCGAGCTTGATGACTCAGACGAGGACTTCACGGGCGCGAACCGGTTTCGGGGCGTGAATCCGGCAAACGGGATCGTGCTTTACTACAATCTTCCGGAGTTGAAAAAGACGGACGCCGTGACGCTTGAGATCCGCGATTCGGCGGGCAATCTCGTGCGGACGATCTCGTCGGAACGCGACAAGTCATACCGGCGCTGGGACGGCGGTCCGCGGCCCGAACCGACGCTGAACAAGTCGAAAGGATTGAACCGCTTCGTCTGGGATATGCGCTATCCGACGCTGCCGGGCGTTCCGGGTGTTTATATTGAAGCGAGCTATGCGGGCCACAAAGCGATTCCCGGCAAATACACATTCACGTTCAAGGCCGGCGGCCAGAGCGTCACGACAGAAGCCGAGATCACGTTCAATCCGTTATATCCGACAACCGCCGCTCAGTACGCGGAATACAACCAAACGATGTTGTCGATGGAATCTGAACTGACGTCGATGCACCGGATGGTGAACGACATGTACGACAAGCAGAAACGGCTCGAAGCGCTCGTCGGGACGCTCGGCGACGATCCGAAACTTGCGTCGGTCAAGAAAGCCGGTCAGGACCTGCTGAAGAAGATGAAGGACTGGGATGGCGACATGGTTCAGCGCAAGGCAAAGGCGTACGACGACGTCGAAAACTATGTCAATAAATTCACGGCGAACTACATGTACCTGATCAATCAGACCGAGAGCGATATTCCGCGGGTCAATCAGCCGTCGATCGACCTGATGAAGCAGTATTCCTCGGAATGGGCCGCGCTCAAGACCCGCGGGAACGATATTCTCGGCAAGGACGTTCCGGCGGTAAACAAGATGTTCTGGGAGGCCGGAAAGGGCGCGATCTGGTAGTGCCGCGACAACGATCCGCGGTCGTTCAATTTCGGGACGCTCCGATGATCGGCGGGATTCGCGGCGGATCGCCGGCTGAACTCGTTCAACGTCCGTTTGAATTAATCGGAACGGTTGCACATCGTCTCTTGCTAAGTCCGCATCAAATGTGCGAAGATTCGCGAAATTTGGGCGTCCGCAGGTTCTTGGCCGCCGCTTTCAGAGTGAATCGGAACGATACCCGATGGCAGGATACAGAGTCGAAAAATGGTCCGAACCGTTTTTGCCGAACCCCGCAATGCTCCGGCATCTGCTTGAGCGGGACGGCTATCGCGTATTTCAGTGGACCGATCAAGCGGGCGCGACGTACGGACGGCACATGCATGACGAGGACCAGTCGCACTGGATCGTTTCCGGATCGTTGGAACTGACGATCGACGGGCTTGGGACGTTCGTTCTGGATGCCGGCGATCGCGATTTCATGCCCGGCGGCACGTATCACTCGGCGCGCGTCATCGGCGAGGAACCGGTTCTCTATCTCGTCGGCGCAAAATTCGCCTAGATTTCGACCCGCAAGTCAAAAAAATAAGGCGACCCTATGTCGGGGCCGCCTTTCTTCTTACCGGAGTTTGCCGGATCGGCTACTTTGCGCCGTTGGCGAGTTTTCCGATCAATGTGAACAACGGCAGGTACATCGAGATGACGATACCGCCGATCGTCACACCGAGGAATGCGATCAGCGCCGGTTCGATCATCGCCAGCAAGTCGGCGATGGCCGAATCGACTTCTTCTTCGTAAAAGTCAGCGATCTTTCCGAGCATCGCGTCGAGCGCACCTGTCTGTTCGCCGACGCCGACCATCTGCCCGACCATGTGCGGGAAGACATCCGTCGCCTTGAGCGGATCAACAAAGTTCTCACCGCGTTCGACACCGGCACGAACCTTGAGGACCGCGTCTTCGACGATGACATTGCCCGCCGTTTTCGCCGTGATGTCGAGCGATTGAAGGATCGGAACACCGGACGACAGCAGAGTCGAAAGGATTCTCGAGAACCGCGCAACCGCGATCTTGCGGATGATCGCGCCGAAGATCGGGAGTTTGAGAATGATCGAATCAATGTGCCAGCGTCCCTTCGCGGTCTTGTAATACGCCTTCAAGGCAAAGACACTGCCGATGATCGTCGCGAGCATCGCCAGACCGCCCCAACCGGCGAGGAAATTGCTTATCGCCACGACGATTCGCGTCGGAAGCGGAAGCGATTCACCCGGACCGAGCAAACCGAGGAAGATCTGCTGGAACTGCGGAATGACGACGACGAGAATGACGGCGACGGCCGCGATCGCGACGAAGATGACGGCGGCCGGATAGATCGACGCCGAAACGATGCTGCGCCGCAGTTTGACGACCTTTTCGATCAACGTCGCGAGACGCTGAAGGATGAGGTCGAGCACACCGCCCGTCTCACCGGCTTCGACCATGTGCGTGTACAGGCCGTCGAAAACCTTCGGATGCCGTTCGAGAGCGGAGAACAAGGTCGCGCCCTCTTCGACGTTCTGGCGAACCTGGCGAAGCACGTCCTTGAAGAACGGATTCTGCTGTTGTTCGGCGAGAATGTCGAGACACTGAACGAGCGGAAGACCCGCGTCGATCATCACCGAGAACTGTCGGGTAAAGACCGCGAGTTCCTTCGGAGTTACCTTCTTGTTGCGACCGAGCTTCGGAATTGCGATCTCGCGACCCTTTTCCGAGGCTTGCGTCATGACGATCTGCTCGCGTCGAAGCAATGCCCGCAGCTCGTCCTGATTGGCGGCGTCTCTTTCACCGGAAACCATCTCGTTCAGACGGTTACGGCCTTTGAAAACAAATGTTGGCATGACTGTTGTTTAGCTCCTGTAAGAATTGAAGTGATGTTAGCCGCGAATGGGCGGACGCTGTCCGATTGAACGGCCCTGCATGTAGGGACTTCCTCCGCCGGGCGCGGGCGGTTTGCCGGCGCCGGCGTAAGATTGATTGACTCCCGAACCGCGTTCGATGATCTCTTTCAGCTCGTCCGGATTCGAACTCCGCTGCATCGCGATCTCGAGCGTGATCAGGCGTTTGTGGTAAAGGGTCGCAAGCGACTGATTGAAGGTCTGCATACCGAACCGGTCCTGGCCGGTCTGCATCATCGAATAGATCTGGTGGATCTTGTCCTCGCGGATCAGATTGCGGATGGCCGAGTTCGGGATCAGAACCTCGAGCGCCATACAGCGGCCGTCACCGGTCGCTTTCGGAAGCAGCGACTGACAGAGAATTCCTTCGAGAACGAGCGAGAGCTGCGTTCGTACCTGCGCCTGTTGCTCGGCCGGGAAGACGTCGATGATACGGTTGATCGTCGAGTACGCCGAATTCGTGTGCAGCGTCGCGAACGTCAAGTGGCCGGTTTCCGCGATCCTGAGCGCCATTTCGATCGTCTCAAGGTCGCGCATTTCGCCGACGAGGACGATGTCCGGATCCTGGCGGAGCGCGGTGCGGAGCGCGTTGGCGAAACCGTGCGTATCGGCGTTCACCTCACGCTGATTGACGAGACAATTCTTGTGGTTGTGAAGGAATTCGATCGGATCTTCGATCGTCAGAATGTGATCGTGGCGGTCGATGTTGATCTTGTCGATCATCGCCGCGAGAGTCGTCGATTTACCCGAACCGGTCGGGCCGGTGACGAGCACGAGTCCGCGCGGTTTTTTGCAGAGATCGCCGACGACCGTCGGCAGTCCGAGCGCGTCAAACGACTTGATCTCGTACGGGATCGCGCGGAAGACCGCGCCGACCGCGCCTTTCTGATTGAAAAGATTGGCACGGAATCGCGACATGCCTTTAAGGCCAAACGAGAAGTCCAGTTCAAGATTTTCTTCGAATCGGTGCTTTTGGGCGTCGGTCAGAACCGAGTACGCGAGCCGTTTCGTATCGGCGGGCGTCAGCGGCGCGTAACCGGCGATCGGCGCAAGGTGTCCGTGAACGCGGACCTGCGGAGCCGAATTCGTCGACAAATGAAGGTCGGAACCGCCCATTTCCGTCATCTGGCGGAGCAGATCGGGCAGGGTGATATGAAGTTCGGGATTCTGTTGTTCGTTGGTCATAAGGCCGGGTGTCGGAGGAGAAGAGGGTCGACGGCCGTCCGAGTGTTCGGCCGCCGACTTTCATCCAATGGCGGTTATTTGTTGAGAGAGGCCTGCTGCGGGTTGCGACGGCGAACGAGCATGTCGAGCACCTTTTCGGATTCCGCGGCGATCCGTTCGGTGGTGTCCGTCGGCGAGTTCGTCGAAACGCTGTAAATGCGTCCTTCGACTTCGGCGAAGTAGAAAACACGCGACTGAACCGCGCCCTTGTTCTCTGCCTGCGCCACCACGACGTAAACCTTCTTGCCGCCGATCTCCTTCTGGAAATCGTTCACGACCCATCCGTTTTCGCGGATCATCTGATCGATCACGTTCCGGCGAAGCGATGTCGTCGGGACGCCGCCCACCGTCTTCTGTCGGACGTTGTTGTCATCGCCCATCGAAGGTCCGACGACTGAGATCGATGCCGATCCGAGTTGTGCGCCGTTCTCGTCGTCAACGCGGTACTGGAGTTCGGACGTCGTCGCCTGATTCTTCTTCCAGGTCCTCGGTGCGACTTCACCGGTCGGCAGGACAGCCGGGTTCGACTCGACCTTGGCGGTCGTCGCCGGTGACTGCTTGGCAACTTCGGGACGCGGCGTCTTCGCATTCTGCCTTGCCCGCGCCAGTCGGATCCGGCGCAATCTCAATGCGCGCTTGCGTGCCAGCAACGCTTTGCGGCGCTTCATCCGGGCTCGGTACTGTCGCCACCACTTCTTCGAATACTTTCTGATCTTCTTCTTTTTCTTCTTCGAATAGCGATGATGCTTCGGACCGGCTTCGGCGAATTCCGACATGAGCGGCATGACCACTCCGATGCCAAGTACCAAAACCAGAGATATTGCAATTGCCCTAATCATACTTCCTCCAATGTTTTACAGAACAGTTTCCTTCACCACTTCTTCAATCGTCGTAATGCCTTCGCGCAATTTGTAAAGTCCCGATTCGCGCAACGTGATCATGCCGATCTCCATCGCTTTGCGCCGCAGCTCGATCGCGCTCGCGCCGATGATAATGAGTTCGCGCAGTTCGTCGTTGATCTCCATTACTTCATAAAGACCGACGCGGCCCTTGTAACCGGTGCCGTTGCACGTCTTGCAGCCTTTTCCTTTGAACGACTTGATGGTTTCAGCCTCTTCAGGCGTGAATCCGATCTCGATCAATCCCTCGACAGGGACGTGAACCTCTTCCTTGCAATCCTTGCAGATCCGCCGGATCAGTCGTTGCGCCTGGATGAGATTGACCGACGTCGCCACGAGGAACGGCTCAATACCCATGTTGACCATGCGCGAGATGGTCGACGGGGCGTCGTTCGTGTGGAGCGTCGAGAGGACAAGGTGGCCGGTGAGCGCCGCTTTGATCGCGATCTCGGCCGTCTCAAAGTCACGGATTTCGCCGACGAGGACGATGTTCGGATCCTGACGCAGGAACGAACGGAGCGCGGCGGCAAAGTTCAGACCGATCTGCTCCTTCATCTGGACCTGATTGATGCCCGGAAGGTTGAATTCGACCGGATCTTCCGCGGTCATGATGTTCGTTTCGGGCGTGTTCAGCGACTGGAGCGCCGAATAGAGCGTGTTCGTCTTACCCGAACCGGTCGGACCGGTGACGAGGACCATGCCGTACGGCTTCGAGATGTTGCGCTGGAACATCTCGAGACTCTGCTGCTCGAAACCGAGTTTCGTCATGTCGAGCATCAGTTTGTCCTTATCGAGCAAGCGGAGCACGACCTTTTCACCGAACAGCGTCGGGAGCGTCGAAACGCGGAAATCGAGTTCGCGCGAACGGTTGTCGATACGGACCTTGATCTTGATACGGCCGTCCTGCGGCAGGCGTTTTTCCGAAATGTCGAGCTTCGACATGATCTTCAAACGCGAGATCAGCGCGTCGCGCATCTTCATCGGCGGATGCATGACGTCGTACAGGATGCCGTCGATACGGAACCGGATCCGAAAATCTTTTTCGTACGGTTCGACGTGAATATCGGATGCGCCGCGGCGCAGGCTGTCGACGAGCAGAACGTTGACGAGGCGGACGACGGGAGCGTCCTCGCTCTGCTGGGTCAGCGACGCGAGATCGATCTCTTCGTTTTCTTCGACGACTTCAAGGTCGCCGCTGATCGCGCCGTCGAATTTGAATTTGTCGAGCGAGACGTTGAGATCCGCGTCCGAGAGCTTTTGTTCAGGCTTCGCACTATGGCCGTTGCGCGAGAGTTTCGAGGCGATCTTTGAAAAATCGTCCTGCGCGGCCATGACGACCTCGATCGCCTTCGACGAACTGTAATAGCGCGTGATCGCGCCCTGCAGCGACGCTTCCGAGGCTATCACCGGTTCGACGTTCAGTCCCGTCATGAACTTGATGTCGTCCATGGCGAAGACGTTCGTCGGATCGGCCATCGCGAGCGTCAGCGTGGCGCCGACCTTTGAGATCGGCAGAACCGTGTATTTGAGCGCGACGTCCTGCGAGATGAGCTTGATCGTGTCTTCGTCGATCTGGAAAAGCTCGAGATTGATAGACGGAACGCCGTATTGCCGCGAGAGAACCGCGGTGATGACATCGTCCGAGATGATCCCGAGTTTGATCAGGTTCGACCCGAGACGTCCGCCGTTGGTGCGCTGGTATTCGAGCGCCTCAAGCAATTGCTGCGACGTGATCAGGTTTTCACGGACAAGAATTTCCCCAAGTTTGGCTGACATGCGATTTCGGAGTGATTCCTATAAGTGTTTGCAATTGAGGGATTTGCTGAAATGAATCGTCAATTCAAGCATTGGTGTCGGTGAGAAGTAAAACGATGATAAACACCGTTGACAATTGATGATACGAATTTCGGCGACGAACTGTCAAGGTTTCTTTTCGGACGGAAACGTGATCTGAGCAAATAACGAACCGAGTTTTCTGCCGGCGAATCAGCGCGAAAATTGCTGACAAGGATCCAATATTTCCCGGTGAAGCTTGTCATAAGCCGTTCAAGAGGCGCTCGGATCGGCCGCGTCTCGCGTACAGCATGCGTTCATTTGCGGGAATTCGCGGGTTGTGTAAAGCGAATATCGACCCGGGTCGCCGCACACGGCTGTTACGGGTGATGCGATCGAATCGCGCGGACAAAAAAGCCGTGCCCGGAAAGGACACGGCTTGAAGTGTTCAGACGTCGAGGCGACTAGTTGCGCTTCTTCGTCGTTGTGGTTTTCGTGTTCGATTTCTGCGGCGTCACGATCTGCTTCAGTTCGTTGATCGAATCGAGCGCGCTTTGTTTGAACTTGTGCGTGTCAGGCGCGAGGTCGACGAACTTCTGCAGCGTGTTGGCTGCGTCCTGAAGCTGGGCCTTGCCCTTTGCGGCGTCGGAATCCATGGTGACATAGCCGACGGTGACGAGACACAATCCGCGGCCGACGAGCGCGTCGACATTGTTCGGATCAGTCGCAAGGATCTTGTCGAATTCCTCGATCGCGGTCTCGAATTCCTGCGAATCCTGCATCGTCTGCGCCAGGTCGAGCTGACCCTTGGCTTTCTTCGTCGCATCCGGTTCCGCCGCCAGGTATTCCTGGAAAGCAACCAGCGCTTCCTTGCCGCGCTCCATGTTCAGCCCGGTCTGAGCCATCAGGCGATAAGCATTCTTCCGATTGACGAGCGACTGCATCTTGCGCGCTTCCATCGTTGCCTGTTCACCCGGTTCGACGGTCGCCGTCTTCAGAAGTTCCAACGCCTTGTCCGAAACGCTGACCGCTTCGTTGTAATCGTTTCTCGCCGATTCCTTCAACGATGCCTTCGTCGCCGCGTCGACCTCTTTGCCGATCGATTTGTTGAACGAGTCGGTCGCGCGCTGGATCAATGCCGAGCCTTTGTTGTTCAGAAACGCCGGCGCGCTTCCGATGTAGGTCGGATCAGCCTTGTAACCCTCGTCGTACTTGGCGATCGCGGTGTTGTAATCCTTGGCGTCAAAAGCAGCATTGCCGGCCTTCATGGCGTCGGCGACGACCTTGTTCGTTTCCTCGATCTTGGCGTTCTTGGCCTTGATCTCGTCGATCTTCTTTTGCTGTTCCTCACGCGCTTTCTTGTCGGCCTCGCTCTCGCCCTGGGTTTGAGTCGTGGAACCCGATGCGACCTGCTTCCGCACTTCATCTTCGGTCAAGACCTTGCCGTCGCCCGCGGAGACCTTGATGACGATGTCTTCTTTGCCCGCCTTGACGTTGGGAAAGATCATCGGAGAAATTCCCTGGCCGCTCACCGAAAGCGCGAAATTCCCGCCGTAGGGAAGGGATGCGAACTTGAAGAAGCCCTTCTTGTCGGTCTTGTCAGACGGGAACTTTGTTTTGATATCGATGCGATAAACTTCGACCAAGGCGCCCGCGACCGGAGTCGTGGTGCCGTCGTTTCCGACGAGCATGACCTGTCCGCCGACCGGCGCACCCTGTGCGAGTGCCGCGACCGCTCCGGCGGCGATGAATACAATTGTTAATAGCGAATTAATAAAACTCTTGCGAACCATTTCGTCCTCCAACTCAGTTTCAATCGTCAACTAAGAAAACCCTCGTAGGTCGGTGCTAAGATGCGTCGGCGCTGTGAAGAGTTTAATAGCATTTGCGACTATTTTATCTCACAACCCCGACTTTGCTGAAAGCCGGAAAGCGCCCGACCGCCCGCAATAACGCGCATTTTGATGTTCATTCGGGAAGATTTTCAATCAGCACCTCGATGTCGGCCGCGACATTGAAGAAATGCGGCGCGATCCGCAGCCGGTCGCCGCGTGGCGAAACGATGATCCCGCGTTCTTCGAGATGTTTCGCGATCTCCGTCGAGAACAGTCCTCCACGATGTTTGACGCAGACGATCTGCGACTTCTCACCGGGTGCGCGCGAACTGATCAGGTCGTAATTCGTGCCGCGAAGCCGGTCGCACAGCTGATCGGTAAGATCGCTGAGATACGATTCGATCCGTCCCGCGCCGGCATCGTTCAGCAAAATGAGGCTCTGTTCCAATCCGTAAAACAGCGACGCGGGTCCCGTCCCCGATTCCCAGGCAAGCGCGTTCGGTTTGAACGCCTGCTCGTAATCGTCGAAATCCCACGGCGTTTCGACGCTGATCCAGCCGACGAATGCCGGCCGGACGCGTTCGCGGGCACGATCGCTGATGTACAGAATTCCGCAACCCTCCGGCGAGCACAGCCACTTGTGGCTGCCGCCCGCGCCGATGTCGACGAACTGCGCCGGAAAATCGAACGGCGTCGTTCCGAGCGCCTGAATGAAATCGACGGCGAACAGCGCGTCAACGGCGCGCGCCGCCCGCCCGATCCGCTCAATGTCGGCCCGAAAGCCGGAAGCAAACTGGACGGCGCTGATCGCGACAAGCGCGGTGTTGCGATCGATCAGGCCGATGAATTCGTCGAGATCGATGCGGCCGTTTCGTTCCGGGCAGACGCGCAGCTCGACGTCGAAGTCGTCGCGGACGCGTCGCCACGCGTAATAATTCGACGGAAACTCCTTCGCGAACGTGACGATGTTGCGGCCGGGTTTCCAGTCGATCCCGGCGGCGATGCTCGAGAAACCATCGGCCGTGTTCCGCATGAACGCGATCTGCTCGGGCAGGACGTTGACCATGCCGGCGATCATCGCGCGCGCACGGTTTTTGGTGGCGATCCACTCGGGGTAATGCAACGTGCCGTTTTCCGAGACGTCGCGCAGCTGCGACTCGACCGCGTCCGCCGAAACCTTCGGCATCGGCGACACCGCGGCGCTGTTGAGGTACGTGTATCGGTTTGCGGCTGGAAACAGCGCACGGATCGTCTCGTTCATATTGCCGGCGAAACAGTTTCACGGCCGGGGCAATCCGCTTGGAAACTGGCCGTGACTGTTCTAGTATTGGAACTTGAAAAGCAGTTCGATTATGTTCGATTTTCGAAGAAAAAACCAAATTGAGTTCGGCGGCATATCCGGCACCGACGACGGCGGCATCGAGGTTCTCCGGCTTCGTCGCGAGTCGCGTCAGGGATTGTGGCACGAGACGCTGCGGCTGGTGAGGGACATTTTCCTGATCATCGTCGTTTTCATATTGTTCGGTGTGTTCATCGCGCAGCCGGTGGTCGTCGAGGGGTCGTCGATGGTTCCGCAATTGCACGACGGCGAGCGGTTGCTCGTGAACAAGCTGATCTACTACAAGTTCAAGGCGTTTCACTGGGGACATATCGAACGCGGCGACATCGTCGTCTTTTGGTATCCGAACGATCCCGAAAAAAGCTATGTGAAACGGGTTGTCGGCCTTCCCGGCGAGCATGTCGAGATCCGCGGCGGAAAGGTCTTCATCAACGAAAAACGACTTGAGGAGCCGTATCTCGACACCGAACACAATCAGATCCCGACAAATCTCACGCCGAAGGACATCGGGACCGGTTATTACTTCGTGATGGGCGACAATCGTGACAATTCATCGGATTCGCGTACCTGGGGACTGGTTCCCGAAAAGTACATCTACGGCAAGGCATTTTTCAGGTACTGGGCGCCGTCGAGCGTCGGATTCATTCAGCAGGGCGGTTCGCACATTGACGGAGCGGACAATATCGACGACATTCGCGCGGACGGAGAACGTTAAGCAACGATGCAGATCAGCAAAAAAGCGATTTTGGTACTTGAAGACGGACGCACCTTCCACGGTGCGTCTTTTGGCGCCGACGGCGAAACCTACGGCGAAATGGTATTCAACACTTCGATGACCGGCTATCAGGAGATCCTGACCGATCCGTCGTACGCCGGCCAGATCGTCTGCATGACCTATCCGCTGATCGGAAATTACGGCGTCAACGAAGAGGACGTCGAATCGCGCCGGCCGTGGGTCGAGGGATTCGTCGTCAAGGAAGCGAGCCGGATCGCGTCGAGCTGGCGTTCGACCGAAACTCTGGATTCATATCTGAAACGGAACGGGATCGTCGGCATCGAGCGGATCGACACCCGCGCGCTGGTGCGCCACATTCGCGACAAGGGCGCGATGCGGGCGGCGATCTCGACGACCGATCTCGATCCGGCAAGCCTGCTCGACAAGGTCAGGCAATCGCCGGAGATGGCGAACCGTGAGCTCGCGAGCGCGGTGACGATCGACGAATCGTACGATTATCCCGCGGCGTCGGATGAGAAATATCATGTCGGCGCTTATGATTTCGGCGGCAAGACGAATTCACTCCGCAAGTTCGCGAAATTCGGATGCCGGATCACCGTCGTTCCGTCCGAACCGACCGCCGACGAAACTCTCGCGCTCAAACCGGACGGGATCTTCCTGTCGAACGGTCCGGGCGATCCGGCGTCGATGGAACCGGTCGTC
>JAKOSS010000365.1 GCA_029777145.1 Acidobacteriota bacterium
GACCGTTGCGATCAAATTCGAATCTTCAAGTCTGAAAGAACGAATTACATTTTCGCCGTCCGTCTCGAAACTTCCCATGAGTCCGAAATTGGATGACCGCAAGTTCTTTCCGACCCACAGCGGTTGCACTTCGCATTTCGCCGGCCGGAACTGGGCACTCGCGACAACCGGCACGAGTAGAAGCGTTACGATGATTAGATACTTGATTGCACGTTTCATTTTCACCCAGAACAAATCCACATCACGCGAGTCCGTATTCCTTGTTTATCAGGTTTTGAATCTCCTCGGATTGAAACCAATCGACGATCTGCCGGTGTTCCGCAGAAGTCTCATCCCAGAAGGCGTTCGACAACCGGGAGTTTACGAGCGCTTCACTGTTCATTTCGTAGTACTCGATCAAGCGCCTTCCGTTTTCGGCAATTCGCTTCAGGTATGGGGCGAGGTCGACATGCAGCCTGCCAAGAGCACAGATCCAAGACTCCAACTCAAAGGCCAAACCTTCTTTGGCAAGCAAATCACCAATCATCCGGTCAAAAAAACCGAAGACGGCGCGTTTACGATTGTCGGACCACGTGTGAAAGCCGGCCGAATGAATGGCACGGGCCACAACCTCCTGATCGGGCAAGTAGTACGACTCGCTTGCCAGAATCTCAAGAATCCTTGGCAAGAGATACATGAAGTCCTCGACGGTCCCGACCGTTAGGAGTGCGGAGTAGATGTAACCGGACAGATCGTCCAGCGACAATTCGCGCAGGGGTTTGGATAACAGAACGTTGATTTCTTCTTCGTCGATACAACACGGACAGCCGTCAATCGATTCCGGACGAGAAATGTCACGAAATGCTTCGTAAACTGATTCGACTGACTTCTGCAATGCCTCGCTCATCGTTCAATCCGATTGGATGATACCGAACTCATCGGACGGCAGCAATGGATTTTTCGCCAACGACTCCGTAATCTACCACTGTTTTCAGATTCCTGATTCTGATGATCCCGGAAATCGTGAAATCGATCGAGATGGTGGCTTGATATGACAGCTCAAGTGGAATTCTTTTGCAGCCCCGAGGAAGAGCGCGCGGTGCTTCGCTATTTGACGAAAGACGCCGGGACGCTGGTTTTTGACCTCCGCAACGGGAACTTGAATCCTTGGGATTCGTTTTCGGCAGACGAATTGCCGAAGTGGCCCGATCCACTAATCGTCTGTCTTGTCGATCCTGACCACGGAGAGCTCGCCTGGCACAGTTCCGCGCCGCCGGCCGTGGGTCAGACACACCGAAGTTTGGTGATGAATCTCTTTGCCCGCGAGGAGTGGAACAAGCGTGGACTAGGCGACGGCGACCGGTTGCTTGACATTGATCTCTCGCCCGTCCTGATTTATCGCCGAGGCGTTTTTGATAACGGAAGAACGTCGCAGAATCTTCTTTGGGCCCCACCGAGCAGCCTTAAAAAGGTCGGAGCCGAATACGAGCGCCGGGTGGCTCGATCACTTCGTTGGATCCGTCGCCGCGGCGCGATCATTCACGACTATCGCCAACAGTCCCCGACGATTCCAGATCCGAACTTTCTCTTGAACACGATCTACGCATTCCCGGATGTGATCGAGAGCATCAGATCCAAGACGCACAGCTTCGTGATCGCTTGAAGACCGTGCCGGGTCCTGCACCCCGGGCTTTTGTATTCATCGTCTTCGGCGACCGGTCGTGATCAACTTCCTGAGTCTCTAATCTTGCAGTCTGTCCGCCAACGGGATCGCTTTTCGCGACGATTCGCGTTCCTTCGCGGTTGGATTTCTTACTTTGACCGCTAATTCACGCGAAAAACCGCGGAAAACGTAATCCCGACGCGCCAAGCTCGGTCAACGGAAATTCTCCGAAACTCTCCTTAAACCTTGAATCTTGAATCATTCCAGTCCTAAACGACGACAAATCTCGTCGATGAAGCAAACGATCATCGGGCATCTGCCCTGAATCGGATCGTCGGCGCTCTTAAGCGTGCGGAGCACGCTATGGCCGATTGCGGCGATCCTGAATTACAGGGATCCTGTTTGAAAACCCTCTTTCCAGCGTAGGGCGGACAATGAATTCAAGCCTTCGCGGAGCGCCCGGCAAACGTTTTGGACAGCATTGATATTGAACTTTGAATCCGGAATCAGTCCGCGAACGCGACGCTCAGTTCCTTGAGCTTCATCGATTCGCGTTTGTCGAGTTCGGTGACTTCCTCACGATCGATGTAGTTGTAGAGAATGTCGCGTTGCCGCGGGATGAAGCCGGCTTCGGAGATCTGATAGCGCAGCTCTTTTTCGGTCGCTTCGTTGTGAGCGCCGGCGGCCGAAACGACGTTCTCTTCGATCATCGTCGAACCCATATCGTCGGCGCCCATCCGGAGCCCGACCTGTCCGAGCCTCAATCCTTGCGTCAGCCACGACGCCTGAATGTGATCGAAATTGTCGAGGAACAGCCGCGACACCGACAGCATTTTGATGTAATCCATGCCGGTCGGCTCTTCGGTGATCCGCCGCCCGAGCGCCGTGTTCTCGCGTTGGAACGTCCACGGAATGAACGCCGTGAACCCGCCGGTTTCGTCCTGCACGTCGCGGACGCGCTGGAGGTGACGGACGCGATGTTCGATGCGGTCGCCGATCCCGAACATCATCGACGCCGTCGTCCGCAGTCCGACCTTGTGCGCAGCGCGCATCACGTCGAGCCATTGCTCGGTGTTGCATTTGGTCGAGACGCGCTTGCGGACCTCGTCGTCGAGGATCTCACCGCCGCCGCCCGGCATCGAATTGAGTCCGGCCGCCTTGAGCCGCGCCATGATCGTTTCGTAGTCGAGCCCGCTGATGAGATGGATGTTGTGGATCTCGGGCGGCGAAAAACAATGGAGCTGGAATTTCGGATATCGTTCGTGTAGCCGCGACAGAAGATCCTCGTACCATTCGATCCCAAAATCGGGATGGAGACCGCCCTGCATCAGGACGCCGGTGCCGCCGAGTTCGATCGTCTCGTCGATCCGCTTGCAGATCTCGTCGAACGAGTGGACGTACGTGTCCGGTTTTCCCGGCCGGCGGTAGAACGCGCAGAAGGTGCAGACGACATTGCAGACGTTCGTGTAGTTGATGTTGCGGTCGATGATGTAGGTGACGACGTTGTCCGGATGCTTGCTTGCGCGGATCTCGTCGGCCGCGGCGCCGATGCGCGCGACATCGTAACTTTCGAGAAGCGCCGTGCATTCGTCGGCGGTCATCCGTCCGCCGTCGAGCACCTTGTCCAGGATCGGTTGGATATTGCTCATAGCTCTGCAGTCATTTGCGTTTTGAAACCTGATTCTTGCA
>JAKOSS010000366.1 GCA_029777145.1 Acidobacteriota bacterium
GAGATCCATGAACAGCGCGAGATCGAGCACGAGCGGCGCCGCGAGGATCGAATCGCGGCACAGAAAATCGATCTTGATCTGCATCTTGTAGCCGAGCCAGCCGAAGATGTCGATGTTGTCCCAGCCTTCCTTGTTGTCGCCGCGCGGCGGGTAATAGTTGATCCGCACGACGTGCGAGAAATGGCCGTAAAGATCGGGATGCTGTTCGGGCTGAAGGATCGTCTCGAGCACCGAAAGCTTCGATTCTTCCTTCGTCTTGAAGTTCTCCGGATCGTCGAGCACCTCGCCGTCGCGGTTTCCGAGGATGTTCGTCGAGTACCAGCCGTCGAGCCCGAGCATCCGCGCCTTCAGACCCGGCGCGACGATCGTTTTCATCAGCGTCTGGCCGGTCTTGAAGTCTTTGCCGCAGATCGGTACCCGGTTCTGCTCGGCGAGACGCGTCAGCGCCGGGATGTCGAGCGTCAGGTTCGGCGCGCCGTTCGCGAACGGAATTCCCGACTTGATCGCGGCGTAGGCGTAGATCATCGACGGCGCGATCCGCTCGTCGTTGTCGTACATCGCCTTCTCAAACGCTTCGATCGATTGATGAACTTCCGACGGCTCGAGATAGATCTCGGTCGACGCCGCCCAGACGATGACCAGCCGGTCGCAGCGCTTTTCGGCCTTGAAACGCGCCATGTCAGACATCAACTGCTCGGCCAGTTCCATCTTGTTGGCGCCTTCCTTGATGTTCGTGCCGTTCAACCGTTTGACGTAGTTGTGCGAGAAGACGGCGGGCATCGGTTTGAGCGACTGCAGTTGCTCGCGCAGGTCCTCGACCAGCGATTTTTCAAGAACCCCCGCGTGGAGCGCCGCTTCGTATGCCGATTCGGGGAAGATGTCCCAGGCGCCGAAGACGACGTCTTCGAGCGACGCCAGCGGCACGAAATCCTTGACCAGCGGCGAGCGGTTGTCGGTCCGTTTTCCGAGCCTGATCGTGCCCATCTGCGTCAGCGATCCGGACGGTTTCGCGGTGCCTTTGCGGACCGCTTCGACCCCGGCGACGAACGTCGTGCTGACCGCGCCGAGTCCGACCAGCAGGATTCCCAATTTGCCCTCTGCGGGCGCGATTTCAATGCCTTTGTTGATCAATTTCTTGCTCCGATAAGTATGTAAGAAATGATAATCTTACCGAAATGTTAAGGCAAACCCGCCGGCCGTGAGGCGTTCGTGCGCCACGGGGTTCGACCGATCGCAAACCAAAGATCACAAATGGCCGAGGTTTCAACGGATCGCGGGAGCGATCATATGACTTCTGCCGGTGATTTGAATCCCCGGGCCGACGTCGCATTTTGGAATTCGGATTTCGGATTGCGGATGTTTGGAGTTCCGCCTTCAGGCGGCCCTTTCGATGTTGGATCGCGGATTTTGATTTAAACAACCGACGACAATTGTTCACCGTTGGATTCGTACGTCAACGAGTCGCGGAGCGACGTCGCATTTGGGAATTCGGATTTGGGATTGCGGATGTTTGGGGTTCCGCCTTCAGGCGGCCCTTTCGATTTTGGATTGCGGATTTCGATTTAAACAACCGACGACAATCGTTCACCGTTGGATTCGTACGTCAACAAGTCGCGGAGCGACATCGCGTTTGGGAATTCGGATTTCGGATCGTGGATGTTTGGAGTTCCGCCTTCATGGGCCCTTTCGATTTTGGATTGCCGATTTCGATTTAAACAACCGACGACATTCATTCGGCGTTGGATTTGCACGTCAACAAGTCGCGGAGCGACGGCATCGATATAGCCGTGGCGCGTAAGCCCACGGAACA
>JAKOSS010000367.1 GCA_029777145.1 Acidobacteriota bacterium
AACTGACGGCCGCGGACTACACGAATCTACTGGCCAAACTCAAGGGCGGCGACACCTCGATCTCGTTCAAGGACCTTCGCGTCGCATACTCGGCGACTAAGGAGTACTCGTTCAGTGGTCCCGACCGCGAGGCCCGCAACAAGTTCTACAAACCGTTCAACGAAAAGAATTACAAGGATGCCCTGAAAGAGGCCGAGAAGTACCTTGAAACGGTATATGTTGATGCCAACGCGCATCTCGTGGCGCACATCTCGGCCAAGGAACTCAACGAGACGAAGAAGGCCGACTTTTATAAAGCTGTACTGATCGGGCTTGTAAATTCGATCCAGGACGGACAAGACGGCCTGACCGCAAAGACGCCGTACATGGTGATCTCGATCGACGAGGAGTACACGCTGATGCGCTTTCTCGGACTTCAGCACAAGGTACAAAGTCTGCAGCACATCGACGGCCACGCGTACGACGTTTTTGAAGCAGTCGATACGGAAACAAACAAGGCCCGCAAGGTCTATTTCAACATCGACATCGTTTGGGAAGCCGAAACCAAACTTTTCTCCAAATAATTGAGTTCAGACCTTTTACGATCCCTTTTCGACGACGAAGAACGGCGCCCGCTGACGATCTCCGAGCTTAACTCGGAGATCCGCGGCGCGCTCGAGCGACGGTTCTCGTCCGTCTGGATCGAGGGCGAGATCGTGAACTTCATCTCCGCCGCGTCCGGCCACTGGTATTTCACGCTCCACGACGATTCGTCGCAGATCAAGGCGGCATGTTTCCGCGGGACGAATTACCGGATCCGATTCAAGCCGTTCGACGGGCTTCAGGTACGCGTCCGCGGCCGGATCACCGTTTATGAACCGAAAGGCGAATACCAGGTGATGGTCGATTCGCTCGAACCCGTCGGCGAGGGCGCGCTCAAGGTCGCATTCGAGCAGATCCGCGCGAAGCTTTCCGGCGAGGGGCTGTTTGATCCAAAACTGAAACGTCCGCTGCCGTTCCTGCCGCGCCGGGTCGGGGTTGTCACGAGTCCGAACGGCGCCGCATTTCACGACATTTTCAACGTCCTGACGCGACGGACGTCGTCGGTCAGCATCGTTCTGATCCCGGCGCGCGTGCAGGGCGAATTTGCCGCCGACGAGGTTCGCCGCGGCATCGAACTCGCAAACCGCTACAACCGCGACGCCAACGAAAAGGACCGGATCGACGTGCTGATCGTCGGACGCGGCGGCGGTTCGCGCGAAGATCTTTGGGCATTCAACGAGGAACATCTAGCGCGCGCGATCCGTGCTTCCGAGATCCCGGTGATTTCGGCCGTCGGCCACGAGATCGACTGGTCGATCGCCGATCTGATCGCCGACCGGCGCGCGCCGACGCCGTCAGCCGCCGCCGAGATCGTCGCCGAATCCGAAGCCGCGATCCTGGCGACGCTAAACAGCCACGCGCGGTCGATGTTCGGGGCGATCGGCCGCCGCCTTCTCGAATCACGCGCCGCGCTTCAGGATCTGACGCACTCGCCCGTCTTCAGCGAGTTTCCGCAGCGTGTCCGCGACGAGCGACGCTATGTCGAGGATCTCGGTTTGTCGCTCCGCGATTCGATGATCTCCGTCCTTCGTGCGGCGTCGGAGCGGTTCGAATCGGCACGCGGACGATTGTCGCCGGTGCGGCTTGCATCGCGCACAGCGGAGCAAAAGACGCGTCTCGCCGTGCTCGCGACCCGTCAGTCGGCGGCGATCCGCGCGCTTGTCGAATCCCGCGAACGGGAACTGAAGATCGGATCGGCGAAACTCGATACATTGTCGCCGCTGAAAGTGCTCGGACGCGGTTACGCGATC
>JAKOSS010000368.1 GCA_029777145.1 Acidobacteriota bacterium
ATCAACCCAAAAACGACGGAGAAATCCGTTGTTGAAGAGCGTGGCGAATGGAAGGCGTTTAGTTCAACCGTCGCGGTGACGGATCGCCAAAGTACATGAACGTGCGTCGCAGGGCAGCGCGCGAGAACAGCGACCCGGTCTCGCGCTCCTTTCCGACAGCCATCCGGCGCCGAGCCGCCGAGACAGTTCCTACCGAGGATCTTTTTTCGCAGGCGCCGATCCAGCCGGATGCGGCCCAGTTGCCGAAGTCACCGCCGTTCGAAGACTTGACCGTAGGACGGGTGGCTGTGCGCGGGCTGCGGGAATTTTGGGAGGGTCGCGGCGAACGCCTTGGGCCACCGCGACAATTGAGATCGGCCGGAAGGTAAGACTTGTTGAACGAACACTCGGCGGGATGCGTCAGTTAAGGGTGACGACGACTCGCGAACCGTTGCGGAGGACAGTCAGCGTTTTGCCCTCGACCTTCGAATCAAACCGCGTGCTTCGGGAGATTCGTTTGTCGTCAATCGCTTCGATCCGGTCTCCGGGACGAACACCGGAACGTTCAGCGACGCTGTTCGCGCGGATCGACCGAACGATCAGCTTGTCGCCGGCAGAGTCCGTTTCCACGCCGAGATTCGAAAGCACGTCATCAATGCTCATTACGACCGAAGTCGAAAATTCCGGCGTTCTGGTGTTTGAATTGGGCTGTGGGGTCTTCGAAGTTCCTTCGGTGACCGCAAAATCACGCGATGGCGGACGAACGTCCGGCGTCGGTTCGGTCCGGCTCGGTTG
This sequence comes from Acidobacteriota bacterium, assembly GCA_029777145.1. Next base: position 775 of record JAKOSS010000368.1, read on the forward strand.
CGGTTTCGGCTTCGGTGAAGCATCTGCAACCTGTTGATCGTCAATAGCTTGCGGCGTCGGCTCGGGGACGTCGATCTTCGGCAGCGATGTCGGCTGGGTCTCCGGAACGGCGACCGCGACGTTCAGATCTGCGGGCGCCTGAACGCCCGCGAACCAGACGACGAAACCAATTGCAACGACGGCCGCAACCGGGACTGCGATCCTCGCGAACAACTCGAATGCGCCGGTTGCGCTGTCCGTTTTGCGGTTGGCGATCCGCGCCATCACGCGCGCATTGAAATCGGTCGGTGCCTCGATCCGGTCGAGAGTCTTCAGGAGCCGGCCGATTTGGCCGGCTTCGTCCTTCACCGTCAAGTTGTCTTTTTCATTCTCGCGCATTCAGGTCACGTAATTCTTGAGCTTCTCGCGCAACAGCGCCCTCGCTCGGCTGATCCTCGATTTCGTCGTTCCGAGCCCGAGTCCGAGGACCGAGGCGATGTCCTCGTAACTGAGTTCCTGGATCTCGCGCAGGACGATCGGAGCGCGGTATTTGTCGGGCAGCGCCGAGATCGCCTTCTCGATGACGGCCTTCAGCTCGGCATCGACCAATTCGTCGTCCGGGCGGATCCGCTCGTCCGCCGGCTGCAGTTCGCGATCCTCTTCATCGTCGCCCGTAAAGAAGGTCGCGAGCGACAACAGTTTGCGCCGGCGTTTGCGACGCAACTCGGAAATCGCGAGATTCGTCGCGATCCGGTAAATGTACGTTGAGAACGCGTAATCCGTGCGATATCGATCGAGTGCAAAATAGACGCGCACGAACGATTCCTGCGCAAGGTCGATCGCCTCCTCGTAATCGCCGAGCATCCGAAACAGATAATTTGTCAATGGATTGCGGTAGCGATTCATGATCTCGGCAAACGCCGATTCATCGCCCCCGCGGACGATCTCGATCAGATCGTGATCGGACAGAGTGCTCTCAGACACTTGAAGTTTGACCTCCGTGCCCGCTTTTTCGAATCTGTCCAAGGCCATACATCCATACTCTTTTACAACAGAAACGGTATCGAAACAAAAGCCGTCCTACGCGTCGTTACACGCGCGGACGGCCATTGGGTTCCATTATTTCGCGCTCAGTTCTATGCGGCGCGAACGGTCAGGAAGACAAATATCATCTCGCTTGGACTCGGCCCGATCAGGCTCGCCACCAATGCCGGCTCGCCGTCATTGAGCTTGAAACGCGCGTCCGTGATTCCCAGCCATTCGAAGCTGATCGACGGTTTTGCGCCATCCGGACGTTCCGTGCTGACCGCGATCGGCATGCGGGTCCCGAAGCGAAATCCATCGACGACGATCGGCGACGAATCGGCTCCCGATCCGCGCGCGAAGCGAAATCCCCATTCGCAGTAATTGTCCACGCCGGGTTGCTGTCCGGGAGGCAAAAGACTGCGCGGCCCTTTGTAGTAAACGGCACCGGACGTCCTTTCAAGGTACGTCGCTTCGAGCGCCAGATCCGAGACCTCGATCGACGAGCGAAGTTTCTTGACCGCCGCCGCCAAAGACGACGGGACGTCCGATTTCTTGCCCTTCGACGTGCTCAGGACATGCAGCGTGACTTCATATGTTGTTTCAGCGGGTACCCGTTGTTCCGGCTGCGCGAATGCGTTATTTGCCATGAATGCGATCGAAACAACGAGCGAAAAATAGATCAGTTTTTTAAGGTTCATAGTATCCCTCCTGGTCAAGTTTCACTTCGGATCGCCTGATTTGTTTCACATTTTGCTTCGGCGCACTGAAAAAGGGCCGCCGGCTTTCGCCGCTGGCCCTTCAAAAGAGTTGTGTTCCGGATCAGGAAACGTCGAACAGATCTTCTTCGATCTTCTGACCGAACGTCACCGTCCCGACAGTCGTTTCCTCAACTTCTTTGTCGTTCGCCCAGAGGACCGTTCGGTACGGAACGAGCGTCCCCTGCGCATAATTGTAATCGTAGAACCTGCGTCTGTATTTCACGCCGTCCGACTCGTATTCGAGCATCATCACCCTGAGCGATTTTACGGACACGAAATAGGTCGTCTTCCGCTGTTGCTTGTCGGTGAGCACGAGGACATAGAAGTCGACGCCCATGAGCTTTTCCCGCTTGCCCAGTTCGACCGTTGACTCGCTCTCCTTATACCGGAGAAGCGATTCGATGCTATGCCAGATCTGGTTCTGGAACGCCTTCGACGCGTCTTCGCGCGGAGTGAACACCGTCGCATTGTAGAGGCCGTAAATCTTGTCGTTGTTATAGATCAGTGAAAATCGCGCATCCGGATACGCCTGATCGAGACGGACTTTTTCCTTTTCAAGGGTCTCTCCGCGGATGATGTACCGTTCGTAGCTGGCCGTGTTCTTTCGTCCGTCAGCGCCGGTCTGAATCGATTTCCCGCGTTCGAAGGTGGTTTTTCGAATCTGGGTCAGATTCTGGCGGCCGAGCAGACCTCCGTAAACGAATACCGTCGATTCGGCGACCTGCTCGGCAGTCAGATTCGCCGGGTCGACCGGTTTGTTCTTATCAGGCTTGGTCTCGGTTTTCTTGTTCTTGTCGGTTTCTTTTTCTTGGGCGGAAATCGCCGGAACCATCATGACACCCAAGGCCAAGATCAGGACGCACAGACGCAAAAACACTAAGTAATCTCCTTCGGGACGCCGTCCGCACCGTCGCTCGTTTGGGGGGCGGGTTGGCTAAAGTAAAAGCGGATTGTAACACAACCGTCGGAATCAGACACAATCACAGCGGTTGAAACAGTTTTATGGATGAGCCAGCCCTGAAAAAGGATGCATCCGCATTTGTTGCGGCGATTCGCGGAGCGATCGTTGAAAAACAAAAGCCGGACCGATCGGCCCGGCTTCAACTAGACCTGCAGCTTTGCGTCAGCGATACATCTCGTTTCCGACGATCAGGTGGTTCGTGACGCTGAAAACGCCCGATACCGACCGCGCGAGCATGTTGGCGAAATCCGAGTCACTCTTGTAGGCGACATAGCCTTCAAGCGTGATGTTACCGTTCTCAACGATGATCCGGATCGATGGTCTCGGTTCCTGGACGTAACGTGACAGGCTGGATCCGTCGCGATAGAACGTTCGCAGCGTATTGCGGCGAATCGTGTCGTCGTACGGCGACAGCGGCAAGATCTCGATGTTGTTCACCACCTTGTTTACGCCGGGAATGTCGCGAACCGCGATCTCGGCGTCCTTTCGGTTCCGCGCCTGGGCGACCTTGCCGGTCAGAACAAGCGTGCTTCCCTCGAGCTTGAATCCGATCTGATCAAAAACGCCGTAGTACGGGAGATTGTTGATCCGCTTGTAAACGGTCCGCTCAAGTGCCTGATTGGCCTTCAGCGAATCGAGATCCTGTGCCCGGGCGCTGATCGCGAAGAGCGCCGCAATCGACAATGAAATCAGTGCTAACTTATTGAATACCTTCATTTCCGTGTACCTCCTTGTTCTTATCCTTCCGGACAATTAATAGATGGTATCGGTGGAAAAAAGGATGCCGGAAATTCAGTTTCCGCGTTGGCGAAGTGCCTCAAAAAGCACGATCCCGACGCTGGTCGCGAGGTTCAGACTGCGAACATTGGGGTTCGCCATCGGTATCGTCAGGCAATTGTCGGGATGCGCGGCGAGAAGTTCTTCCGGCAGTCCACGCGTTTCTCTCCCGAAAACGAGGCAATCACCGTCGCGGAATTCCCAATCGGTATAAGGCCGCTTCGACTTTGTCGTCAAATACACGAAACGCGAACCGGGCAATGCGGCGTGGAGTCTGTCGAGATCGATATGTCGACGCAGTTCGACATGATCCCAATAGTCTAATCCGGCGCGTTTCAGCGTCCGGTCGTCCATCCGGAACCCGGTGACGCCGACGATGTGGAGCGTCGTATTCGTCGCCGCGCAAAGTCGGGCGATGTTGCCCGTGTTGGGCGGGATCTCGGGTTCAACCAAAGCGATGTGAAACATATCTTCAGTTTATTCAGTTTTGAAAGTTTGGGAAGTTTGGGAAGTTTTGAAAGTTTGGGAAGTTTGGGAAGTTTTGAAAGTTTGGGATGTCCGGGAAGTTTGGGTCGTTTCGGAAGTTTCGAATATCCCGGATTTTTGGGAGTCATCGATAGGATAGCGAGTTGGCGAAGGGTTGATAGAGAGAATAGGAGTTTGAGTCCTCTCCCGCTCTCCCGTTCGCATCTTCCCCCACTCCTTCCCAAACTTTCAAAACTTCCCAAACTTTCTGAACTTTCTCCGGTTTACTTTTCAGTTTTCAAAGTCCATCAGGTCAGTTTGCCCTCAGGGGCCGATTTATCATGGATACGAACAAGATCAGGAACATTGCGATCATTGCTCACGTCGACCCCGGAAAAACGACGCTCGTCGACGCGATGCTCAAACAGTCGGGGACGTTTCGCGACAACGAGACCGTGCAGGACCGGGTCATGGACTCGATGGACCTCGAACGTGAGCGCGGGATCACGATCATGGCCAAGAACACCGCGGTCAGATACGGCGATTACAAGATCAACATCGTCGACACGCCGGGCCACGCCGATTTCGGAGGCGAGGTCGAGCGCGTCCTGAAGATGGTCGACGGTATCGTTTTGCTCGTCGACGCGGCGGAAGGCTGTTTGCCGCAGACGCGATTTGTCCTTCGGAAGGCACTCGAATTGAATCTTCCGGCGATCGCGCTCGTGAACAAGATCGACCGCCAAGACTCGCGTCCAGACGAAGTTGTCGACGAGATCTATGACCTTTTCATCGATCTCGGCGCAAACGAAGAGCAGATCGAATTTCCGATCCTGTATTCGATCTCGAGGGACGGGATCGCGAAAAAGAACCTCGCGGACGAATCGAAGAATCTCAAGCCGCTGTTCGATCAGATCATTGAAACCGTGAAACCGCCGCACGCGCTGCGCGACGATTCGCTGCAATTGTTGGTCGCGAACATCGATTACAATCCGTTCGTCGGGCGACTTGCGATCGGCCGGATTTTTTCCGGAGAGATCGCCAAGAACCAAGAGGTCATCGTCTCGAAACGCGACGGATCGACTCAAAAGACCCGTGTCAAGGAACTTTATGTATTCGAGGGCCTGGAACGTGTGACGACCGAAAAGGCGGACGTCGGCGAGATCGTCGCGCTCGCCGGTTTTGACGACATCAACATCGGCGAAACGATCACGCTCGTCGACAACCCGCGTCCGCTGCCGGTGATCGCGGTCGACGAGCCCACGATCTCGATGATCTTCGGCGTCAACACTTCCCCGTTCTCGGGAACCGAAGGCAAGTACGTCACTTCGCGGCAGATCAAGGACCGGCTCGACAAGGAATTGCTCGGGAACGTCGCGCTGCGCGTATCGGAAACGGAATCGGCGGATAGTTTCAAGGTTTCCGGGCGCGGCGAACTGCAGCTTTCGATCCTCATCGAAATGATGCGCCGCGAAGGCTACGAGGTTCAGGTCTCGAAACCCGAGGTCATCACCCGCAGAAACGAAGCCGGCGAGCTCCAGGAGCCGCTCGAACTGGTCGTCATTGACGTCCCGGAAGAATTCATCGGCGTTGTCACGGAGGCGCTCGGACGTCGGAAGGGACAGATGACGAAGATGATCAACAACGGCTCGGGACGCGTCCGGCTCGAATACGACGTGCCGTCGCGCGGCCTGATCGGATTCCGCGGCGAGTTCCTGACGGAGACGAAAGGAACCGGACTGCTGAACACGATGTTCCTGCGGTTCGACAAGTGGCAGGGCGACATGAAAGGACGCGGAACCGGATCGCTCGTTGCGGACCGCATCGGCGAGGCGACGACGTACGCGCTGTATGCCCTTCAGGAACGCGGGAAACTGTTCATCAAGCCGCAGACAAAGGTTTACGAAGGCATGATCATCGGCGAGAACGCGCGGTTCGTCGATCTCGACGTCAACGCCGTCAAGGAAAAGAAGCTCACGAACATGCGCGCGTCGACGGCCGACGAGGCGCTGCGGCTCGTTCCGGTGAAGGACCTTTCGCTCGAAGAAGCGCTGGAATTCATCGCCGACGATGAATTGGTCGAGGTCACGCCGAAGTCGATCAGGCTTCGAAAGCGCGTCCTCAAGTCGAACGAAAGAGGAAGAAAATGATCGCATTTGCGATTTGCGATTTGGTCAACGAGCGAAACGGAATCACCTAACATGCCGGAAAATCGAATATCGGCAATCGCAAATCGCAAGTGGTTTTGACTTCAAACTCCCTTTTTTCGGATAATTCAGGCGTTTAGGAAGAAGAAATGCTCGAAATTCAAGAACGCAACAACGGTGAAATGACGGTCCTCGATCTCGAGGGGAACATCATCATGGGCGGCGGATCGGCGAAGCTCCGGGACGAGATCCGCAGGTTGGTCGGCGAAAAGAAGACCGAGGTCCTGCTCAATCTCGAGAACGTGAAGTATATCGATTCGAGCGGCGCCGGCGAGATTCTTTCCGGATCGGGAACGCTCAGTGAACTGGGCGGACACCTGAAGCTCGTCAACCTCACACCGAAAGTCCGCGAAGTTCTGACGCTGAGCAGCATCCTGCCGATCCTTCAGGTGTACGAGGACGAGGCGAGCGCATCCGGCGAATAAATACCAGATTGACCAAAATATGAAGGGCTTCGACCGAATCGGCTGAAGCCCTTTTCTCATCGGGAATTCCCCGACGATTATGCTCCCGAAAATGCCTTGTCGTAAGCAATCGCCATCTTTGTCCAAAAATTCGCGATATCCATCTCGCGCGGCGTGTGCCTCACCGCATGCGACTGCGCGTAAAG
>JAKOSS010000369.1 GCA_029777145.1 Acidobacteriota bacterium
AGAAGCGCCGGACAGCGGCGATGTCGTTACGATCAACAGCCTGAAGATCGGGCTTCTCGCGCAGCACGTTGATTTCAACGAGGCCGATACCGTTCACACGTCTGCTTTGTCGGCGTTTCAACGCATTCACGACATCGAGGCCGAAATGCGGCGCCTGGAATTCGAGATGGCATCAAACGCCACCGAAGAAATTCTCGACAAGTACGCCGAACTTCAGCACGAATTCGAGATCGAGGACGGTTTCACCTACGCCGCCCGCGCCGAGGCGATCCTTCTCGGACTTGGATTCGCGAAAGAAACCTGGGAAATGCCGACCCGGACCTTGTCGGGCGGTCAGAAGAACCGGCTTGGTTTGGCACGGCTTCTCCTGGCGAATTCGGATATTTTGCTGCTCGACGAGCCGACGAACCATCTCGACGTCAACGCCGTCGAATGGCTTGAGAATTTTCTACGCGATTACGACGGCACGTTCGTCCTGATCAGTCACGACCGTTACTTTCTTGATCGGACGTGCAACCGGATCGTCGAGATCGATCAAGGTCGCGCCTTCAGCTATAAAGGCAACTACTCGGATTTCGTCGAGGAACGCGAGCTCCGGCGCGAACAGCAGCGCCGTGAGTACGAGAATCAGCAATCGATGATCGCCAAGACCGAAGAGTTCATCCGGCGAAATCTCGAGGGCCAGAAGACTAAACAGGCGAAATCGCGGCGCAATATGCTCCAGCGGCTCGAACGCATCGACGCTGTCACGTCCGACAAACCGAGCGGGAATTTCAATCTGAAGAAGGCTGAACGCGCCGGTCAAAACGTTCTTTCGCTCGACGAGATCGCGATAGGGTACGGCGACCACGAACTCGCGTCTGGCATCACGCTGACGCTGACGCGCGGCGAATGTCTGGGAATCATCGGCGGAAACGGCACCGGCAAGACGACGTTCCTAAAGACGATCCTCGGAAATATCAGGGAATTGTCCGGTAAATTTCTCTGGGGCGTGAAGACGAACATCGGCTATTACGCGCAGAATCTCGACGATCTGGAACCACGCAACGAAATCATTCAGGAACTCCGACGCATTGCGCCAAACGCGGAAAACGGCGAACTGCGTTCATTTCTGGCCCGTTTTCTGTTCACCGGCGACGACGTATTCAAACGCGTCGGCGATCTTTCGGGCGGCGAAAAAGGCAGGCTCGCGCTCGCGAAGCTGATCTTCTCGGACGTCAACGTGCTCGTTCTCGACGAGCCCACGAACCATCTCGACATTCCGTCGCGTGAGGCGCTCGAGACGGCGCTCGAGCAGTACCAAGGAACGATCATCACGGTCAGCCACGACCGGTTCTTTCTCGACAAGATCGCGACGCAGATCCTGTCGTTCGAACCGGACGGATCGATCGAGACATATGACGGGAATTACAGTGAATTTCACGACTGGAAAGAGGCGCGTCGCGCGAACCCCGTTTCATCGTTAAAAGAAGCGGCAGTCGTTCCCGCGACTCTGCAACCGAAAGAGAAGTCGTCACCGCTTTCGAAGAATCAGTTGCAGCGGATCGAGAAACGCATCGCCGAGATCGAGTCTGAAATTCCGGAGAAAGAGGAGCGGCTCGAACAGTTGACCCGCGAAATGGCGCTCCCTGACGTGGCGTCGGACCATGCGAAGCTGGCCGAGGTTCACGAAAAATACAGGAAAACCGAACTTGCGATCCAAGGGCTTTACAAGGAGTGGGAAGAACTCTCCGAGGCCGGACAATAAAGTTCAAGAAGACCAATCTCCCGTTGGATCCGCCGATGCGCCACGATCCTGTGACACCGCGTTTAAGTCTTCCCGCGTGATCTTGAATTTTCAACCGTTGAATTTTGAATCTTCGAAGCCAGATCGCCAATCCCCGATCCCAAATCCGCCATCCGAAATGCGTTAGCTTTCCAGCCTGTAATTCGGTGCTTCCTTCGTAATGATCACGTCGTGGACGTGCGATTCCTTCAGACCCGCAGACGTGATCCTAATGAAGCGAGCGGCGGTCTGCATCTCACCGATGTTGCGGCAGCCGGTGTAGCCCATTCCGCTCTTCAAGCCGCCGACGAGCTGTGTGACCATGTCCGACAGCGGGCCTTTGTAAGCGACGCGGCCTTCGATTCCTTCCGGAACGTATTTCGAGTCTGATACGGTTCCTTCCTGAGCGTACCGGTCGCTCGACCCCTTTTTCATCGCGCCGATCGATCCCATTCCGCGATAAGACTTGAAATACCGTCCCTGGAAAAGGATCACCTCGCCGGGCGCTTCTTCGGTGCCCGCGAAAAGTGATCCGATCATTACCGAGTCCGCACCCGCGGCGATCGCTTTGGCGACGTCGCCCGAGTATTTGATTCCGCCGTCCGCGATGACCGGAACGCCGGTGCCTTTTGCCGCGTTCACGCATTCGATGATCGCCGTGATCTGCGGAACGCCGGCGCCCGTAACGACACGCGTCGTGCAGATCGATCCCGGCCCGATTCCGATCTTGACGGCGTCGACGCCCGCGTCGATCAGAGCTTTCGTCGCTTCGGCCGTGGCGACGTTGCCGGCGATTACCTCGATTTCGGGGAACGCGGACTTCACCTTTTTGACGGCCCCGATCACTCGTGAAGAATGACCGTGGGCGGTATCGACGACGATTGCATCGGCCCGCGATTCGATCAGCGCCGACGCGCGCTCGAGGAAGTCGCCCGTCGCGCCGATCGCGGCCCCGACGCGCAATCTGCCGAGGGCGTCCTTGGCGGCGTGCGGATAACGGATCGCCTTCTGGATGTCCTTGACGGTGATCAGCCCTTTCAGATGCCCGTCATCGTCGACGACCAAAAGCTTTTCGATACGGTGTTTCTGTAGTTTGACCTTCGCCTCGTCCAAAGTCGTGCCGACGGGAACGGTGACCAGCGGCTGCGGGGTCATGACCTCCGAGACGGCAATATCGAAGCGGGTCTCGAATCGTAGATCGCGGTTGGTGATGATCCCGACGAGAATTCCGCCGCCGTCGACCACCGGAACGCCGCTGATCTTGTACCGTTCCATTATTTCGAGGGCTTCGGAAACCAGGGCTGTCGGGCGGATCGTTACGGGATCTACGATCATTCCGCTCTCGGAGCGCTTCACCTTATCGACTTCTTCCGCCTGTTCGCGGATCGAGAAATTCTTATGGATCACGCCGATCCCGCCCTGCTGGGCGAGCGCGATCGCGAGGTTCGCCTCCGTGACGGTGTCCATCGCCGACGAGCAAAGCGGAATGTGGAGTTCGATGTTCCTCGAAAATCGGGTTCGTGTGTCGGTTTCGCCCGGCAGTATCTCGGAGAACGCCGGAACGAGAAGAACGTCGTCAAATGTAAGTCCTTCTTTGATGTCTTCGATATTCATACGTGTCTTAATTCTCGAAACTTCGTTCAGGTTCGGGTAATGAAAACGCCCGCTGTGACGCGGGCGCGGTTAGGCTTGCTTTGCCTTCGAGTTCGAACCTTGATCCCGGAAAACCATTTCAATTTCACCTGTTTGCAGCAGTATTCGTGTTCGAGGTTCCCGGCTGCTCGGTCACGAACTGACCCGACTGGACGATCTGAGCGAGATTCGCCTTCGTGATCTCGATCTCGATGCCGTTTCCCTTGGGAGGCGCCGGAGGCGGAGTCACCGACTTGCCATTGACCGTCAGCGCGACCTTGTCCGCAAAACCGCGGTAATAGCGCAATTTAAGACTGTCCTGGGCCGTAAATGTTTCCGGCGCGTCCGTCCCGATGTTCTTTGACGAAGACTGGCCGTCAATCGTCGCCGTCACCGATACCGTATCGCTCAGAGCCTTGAATTCGACCTTGATCTCGTTTAGGGGCACGGCCGGCGTGGCTGACGGTGAAGGAGTCGCGTCCGTGCTATTGGATGCCGAGGTATTCGTGTTCGCGGTCGGCGCGGCTGCCGGTTGATTTTGAATGTAATCGACCAGTTTCAGCAGCCCCCACGTCATCAGTCCAAGAATAATGACGGCGATGATCAGGGTCGGGATCATCGACGACGAGCGATCGTCGGTCAGGACCTCCGGTTTGTAGTTCTTGTTGTCGTCACCGCCCGCGGCCTCGTTCTGGGCGACTATCTTCGCGTAGTCCTGGAGTGCTTCCTGTTCTTCGAGGCCGACGTATTTCGCGTACGATTTCACGAACCCCTTGTTGAAGATGCCGCCGGGCAACGTTCGGTAATCGTCGTTCTCAATGCAATCTAGATAATGGGCGGAGATCCGGGTCTGCTCCGCAACCTCACTTATCGAGATGCCGCGCTCCTCGCGGAGCTGCCTGAGTTTTTCACCAAGGGATTGTGACATTCTATGAACATTTTCGCGCCCCGAAAGTCCTTTTCGAGAGCCGTAAATGCGGCTAAGATCAAGCGAAACTTAATGTTGAAATATATCGCCCCTAAACCGCGAATGTCAATCGTTTCAAGGCTTTTTGTCGGGTCTCCCGCTTGCCTAAAAAAGAGTTGGCGTGGTACGTTTAGGCTTTACCAAAGTCTTGTATTAGAATTGAAAAATCTTTTTCTCTGAGAGGAATCCAACATGAGTCTTGAAGCGCTCGGAATGGTTGAAACCAAAGGATTTGTCGGTGCGGTTGAAGCCGCCGACGCGATGGTCAAAGCGGCCAACGTGCAGCTGATCGGCAAGGAATACATCGGTGCCGGTTATGTCACGATTTTTGTCCGCGGAGACGTCGGCGCGGTGAAGGCGGCGACCGATGCCGGAGCCGCTGCGGCGCGCCGTGTCGGCGAACTTATCTCGGTGCATGTCATTCCGAGGCCGCACAACGAAGTTGAAAAATGCCTGCCGAAAGGCGGCGCGGTCGGCTACTCGCCTGACGAGAAGGCTCTGAAGGGCGGCGGCCGGCAGATCGGTTCGGGCGACAAGTCCGGCAAATAGATTGAAAGCCTCAGTCGGCCGGTGTGCACGCGTTGCTGCAAAGCGCGGTCGCCGGCCGCTTTCTCGTTCAAATGTCGGAACATAAGGATCTGGTTTCACAACAAGAAGCGAGGGACGCGGTTGAGGCCGCGTATCTTGCGTTTGGCCAGGTTGCGCGGTTCGATCAGGAGAAGATCGATCGGATCTGCGACGCGATGTCCCGTGTCGCGCTCGCCGAGTCGGCGCGATTGGGCCAGATGGCGCACGACGAGACCGGTTTCGGCAAGGCGGACGACAAGCGCGAAAAGAACAGGTTCGCGGCCGAGGACGTCTGGAACGCGTTCCGAGACCTCAAAACGGTCGGGGTTGTGGCCGACCGCGGAAGTGTCGTCGAGATCGCCAGTCCGCGCGGCGTGGTCGCGGCGATCATTCCGTCCACGAATCCGACGTCAACCGCGATCTTCAAGATCATTATCGCGATAAAGTCGCGCAACACGATCGTCCTTTCGCCGCATCCGTCGGCCGCCCGCTGCATCGCCGAGACGGCGCGGGTGATGAAAGATGCGGCCGTGCGTGAAGGACTTCCGCCGGACGCCATCCAATGCCTGACCACGTCGGCACTCGAAGGGACCGAAACACTGATGAAGCACAAACGCACGGCCGTGATCCTTGCCACCGGCGGGATCGGACTTGTGCGCGCGGCATATTCGTCAGGCAAGCCGGCGTTCGGCGTCGGTCCCGGAAACGTCCCCGTGTTTATCGATCGCTCGGCCAATGTCGCGAAGGCCGTCTCGGACATTCTGACCGGCACATGTTTTGACAACGGAACGATCTGTGCTTCGGAGCAGGCAGTTGTCTGCGACGCACCGGTCGCCGCCGCGGTCCGGCAGGAATTCGAGCGTCAGGGCGGACATTTCCTGAGCCCGGCAGAGGCGGAGAAGGTCGGCGAAGTTTTGCTGACGCCGCAACGGACGCTCAACTCGAAGATTGTCGGCAAGTCGGCGGAATTCATCGCCAACCTCGCCGGCGTCGCCGTGCCGGGAGGAACGCGTTGCCTGATCGCGGATTGCGGCGGTGTCGGACGCGACTTTCCATGGTCGGTTGAGAAACTTTCGCCGACGCTCGCGTTTTTTGTCGCCGACGGACTCGAGGCCGGTGCAAACCGTTGCGAGGAGATC
>JAKOSS010000370.1 GCA_029777145.1 Acidobacteriota bacterium
ATTGAAAAACCATTGTTCACGATCGTTTGCCAATGCAATGGCGCAAACAGGAACCGGTTCGTCTTGAACCGATCCGAATGGTCGCCTCTGATTGCGGAAGTGTTCGGGACCATCGACAGTAAGAAAACTCCCGCAACCACGAAGAGAACTGTTGCAAAAATTGTTGTTCTTTTCATCATTACCTCCTGGATCAACACACCATTCGAGCATTTCATTAACGATGTCCAATCGATCCGGATCTTGTTGGAATTCCCGGACGGCGCGCGACACGCGGCCGGCGGCACGGTCCGAGAGGTGGAATCTGAGTATTGCAATGCGGCGAGTTCCCTGAATACCGATTAATACGACGTGCAATCGACATGCCCGTACAAAGACGTCGAGAAACTCGGTAAATTGGAATTACGGTCAATGAACTTGGGGAAAAATTCCCAAACAGCCTCGGAAAATCGGGTGAATTTGTTATTCGGACGACGTAAGCGAATACCTGGCTGCAAAGGCAACTCTTCCTAAAGGTCGTCCGTGACCCGTTTTTTCCTGCCTCCATGCGAGACCGCAGAATGGGGAACGCCAGTTGCTCACCGAGAGTTGTGCCGGCAAACGCGATTTTGGGTATGCATCCATACCCTCGGAGATCGAGGAGCAGGCAAACGGAAAAATGGAGGTTTTTAGAAATGAGATTGTTCAGAGTTTCCACCATTGCGATCGTTCTGGCAATGACCTTCGGATTGACTATCTCTGGATCGGGTCAGGGAAAGCCAAAAGCGCCCGCACCTAAAGGAGATACGACACGACAACAGGACCGCGACCGAACCAACGATCGTGACCGAACCCCGGACCGCGACCAGGATCGCGACCAGGATCGGGACCGGGACCGGGATAATGCGGCGCTGACCGACGTACAGCGCGATCAGCTTCGCACCCGGACACAGTCAACCGAAGAACTGCATCAACGGCTGAGAACGATGGCGAGGGAGTACGACAACGCTAATTTCGGGTTGAACGAAGGACGGCAGAATCATGAGAGGATCCGCAACCAGGTCCGCAACATGGAGCAGGATCATGAGCGATTCCGATCGAGCCTGGACGAGCAGCAGAGATCGCGGTTTGAACATCGTTTCAATCACATGAACGAGTACCGCGAACAGATCAACAACCGGCTGCGTTTGATGGAACAGCAAATGAACGAGGGCCAGTTTGACCGCGTCCGCCAAAGGAATTGGGTTCGCGAAATGGAAAAGGCGCTCGACAAATGGCAGGAACAGTACCGCAAAATGGAAAAGGAGCTTAGCGGCACCTAGAGGGCAAAATCGCGTTCAACATGAATGCGACGAGCCCGCCGAATCTGGCGGGCTCTTTGCATGATCCGGAAGTGTTTATCCGAGGAGTTGCCGCAGAACGAACGGCAGGATGCCGCCGCCCTTGTAGTACTCGACCTCGATCGGCGTGTCGATGCGGAGCGTCAACGCAACTTCCTGTGAAGAGCCGTCCGCGCGATTGATGACAAGCGTCACGTCCTGTCGCGGTCTGACTTCACCTTCAAGACCGAGAAGATCGAACGTCTCCGTGCCGTCGATGCCCAGCGACTGCGCGTTCTGGCCGTCCTTGAACTGCAGCGGAAGAACGCCCATCCCGACCAGATTCGAACGGTGGATCCGTTCGAACGACTGCGTGATGACCGCGCCGACGCCCATCAGGTTCGTTCCTTTCGCCGCCCAGTCGCGCGAACTTCCCGTTCCATATTCCTGTCCGCCGAAGATCACGGTCGGGACGCCCTCGGCTTTGTACTGCATCGCGGCGTCGTAGATCGTCGTTTCCGTTCCGTCGGGCTGGTGTTTCGTAAATCCGCCTTCCTTCGGCGAGACCATCAGGTTCTTGATCCTGACATTCGCGAATGTCCCGCGGAGCATCACGCGATCGTTCCCGCGGCGGGACCCGTAGGAATTGAAGTCCTTCGGCTCGACGCCGTTCTCCTGCAGGTAACGACCCGCCGGCGAATCCGGCTTGATCGCCCCGGCCGGAGAAATGTGGTCGGTCGTGACGGAATCGCCGAAGATCGCCAGCGCGCGTGCGCCCTTGATGTTCGAGAACGATCCGGTTTCCATTGAGAACCCTTCGAAGAACGGCGGTTCCTGAATGTAGGTCGAATCCGGATCCCATTCGTAGATCTGGCCGACCGACGACGGAATGTCATTCCACATCGGATTCTGCTCGGCAAAATCGCTGTAAAGCCGGCGGTAAGTTTCGGCGTCGAAAGCGGCCATCATCGCGCCGGCGATCTCTTCCGATGTCGCCCAAATGTCGCTGAGATAGACGTCGGAGCCGTCCTTATCTTTTCCGATCGGATCGGTCGTCAGGTTCTTGTTGACCGATCCCGCAAGCGCGTAGGCGACCACGAGCGGCGGCGAGGCAAGGAAATTCGCCTTGATGTTCTGGTGAACGCGTGCCTCGAAATTCCGGTTGCCCGAAAGCACGGAGGCGGCGACGAGGTCGTTGTCGACGATCGCCTTTTCGATCGACGGATGAAGCGGTCCCGAGTTTCCGATGCACGTCGTGCATCCGTACCCGACGAGATTGAATCCGATAGCATCCAGATAAGGCTGAAGGCCGGTCTTCTCGAGATATTCGGTGACGACGCGCGATCCCGGCGCGAGGCTCGTCTTAACCCGCGGCGCGACGGCAAGTCCGCGCTCGACGGCCTTTTTGGCAACGATCCCGGCGGCGATCATGACCGACGGATTCGACGTGTTCGTGCAGCTCGTGATCGCCGCGATCAAAACGTCGCCGTGCCCGACGGTCGATGCTCCGTCGCCGTCCAACTGCGCCACGATGTCGGGCGTCGGACGATTGTTCATCATCTCGACTTCGGTCGCGACATTCGTGTCGCGTGTGCTGATCTGGCCGGCGATCGGCAGCGGCACCGAGCGCGGAGATTGTTCTCCGCCGCCCGAGTTCGTCTCGCCGAGACCGAGCGCTACGTCAAAGCGGTCTGCCATGCGGTCAGGAGATTTGCCGTAACCGCCGTCGGTTACGTTTCCGGTGAACAACTCGCCGAACTTAGAACTCATGTTCGTCAGCTCGATCCGGTCCTGCGGACGTTTCGGACCGGCGAGCGACGGCACGACCGAGCCGAGATCGAGGTCGAGCACGACCGAGTAATCAACATCGCCCGAGGCCGGAACGCCGAAGATCCCTTGCGCCTGGCAGTAGTTGCGGATCGTCGCGATCTGTTCGTCGGTCCGCCCCGTCGCGCGGTAATAGTCGAGCGTCTTCTCGTCGGTCGGGAAAAAGCCCATCGTCGCGCCGTATTCGGGCGCCATGTTCGCGATCGTCGCGCGGTCGGTGGCGGCGAGATTGCGTGCGCCCTCGCCGTGAAACTCGACGAATTTGCCGACGACCTTCGCCGCGCGCAGCATTTCCGTGATGCGAAGGACGAGGTCCGTCGCCGTCACTCCTTCCTTCAACGTTCCCGTCAGGTTTACACCAACGACGTCCGGCGTAAGGAAATAGACGGGCTGACCGAGCATCCCGGCTTCCGCCTCGATCCCGCCGACGCCCCAACCGACGATCCCGAGTCCATTGATCATCGTCGTGTGCGAATCCGTTCCGACAAGACTGTCGGGATAGTAGACACCCGATTTTTCAAAGACACCCTTCGCGAGGTACTCAAGATTGACTTGATGGACGATCCCGATTCCCGGCGGCACGACGCGGAATCCGTTGAACGCCTGCGTTCCCCATTTCAGAAAGCGGTAGCGCTGTTCGTTCCGCTCGAACTCGATCTCCATGTTCCGCCGGTATGCCGACTCGCTCCCCGCGTAATCAACCTGCACCGAGTGATCGATGACGAGATCGACCGGAACGAGCGGCTCAATGACGCCGGCATCGCGGCCCATGCGCGACACGGCCGAACGCATCGCCGCGAGATCGACGAGAAGCGGTACGCCGGTAAAATCCTGCAAAACGACCCGTGCCACAATGAACGGGATCTCGGCCGTCCGTTCGGCGGTCGCCCTCCAGCTCGCCAACTCCCGGACGTTGGCCTCGGAGACCTTCTTCCCGCCGTCAAAGTTTCTGAGAACCGATTCGAGAACGATCCGGATCGATACCGGAAGGCGTGAAATGCGCCCGATTCCCTGCCGCTCGAGTTCAGGAAGCGAATAGAAGACTCCCTCCTCGCCCGACCCCGTTTTGAATGTTTGTCTGGTGTCAAAAAGATTGTGTGTCATAGTCGTGAAATCCCGTTTTCAGATCTTGTGGTGCAAGCTTCGATTTTAGGTTTCAGGCCATGAAAACTCAAGCGTTTATTAGTTTTAGTAATTTTTTTCATCTGTGCGGACGGACAGATGGACGTTGCTAATAATTTAAGTATCGCGTGCAAACACTTGGACTACGACCGATCTTCCGACGTCTCGATCGAAGTCAAACATTAGATTGTCAGACAAGTTTGCGGAGGGCGCTGTGCCCGCTTGTCCTGGCATCGCTTAATTGGTCGCACCACATTCGCAGGTCAGGAAGAGGCGCTCTGCGCCCGCTGATTTCTACAATTTTCGCCTTCAGCGACAGGACTCCGAACCGAACCATGCACCCGAGGTTTGCTCCGCCGTACCTCGGGCTTTAGTATTTATCGCCTTCGGCGAATAAGACCGGAGGCGCGCCGCGCCCGCCGATCTGGGCAATGGCTCAATTGGCAGAGCACATTCGCAAGTCGGGAAGA
>JAKOSS010000003.1 GCA_029777145.1 Acidobacteriota bacterium
GCGCGATTCAAGAAGATAAACGACAGCCTCGGACACACGATCGGCGACAAGGTGCTGATGATCGTCGCGAAGCGATTCCTGAAAACCGTACGGCCGACGGACATGGTCACCCGTCTCGGCGGCGACGAATTCGCGATCATCATCAACGGACTTTCGACGTTCGACAAGGCCGAGAAGGTCGCCTGGAAAGTCCATCAGAAGATCTCGCAGCCGTTTTCCCTCTCAGGCAATAAGATCAACATCGGCATCAACATCGGAATCGCCCCTTGCGATCCAGACTACAGCACGCCTGAAGAGATCCTCCGCGACGCCGACATCGCGATGCACCATGCCAAGAATCGCGGATCGGGTGTCGAACGATTCAATCGCGAGCTTCGCGAGCGGTTCGTACAACTCGCGCGGATCGAGTCCGAACTGCCGTTCGCGATCGAGCGCAACGAACTCGTCATTCATTACCAGCCCTTGATATCGCTCGCCGACGGTTCGCTCATCGGCTTCGAAGCGCTGCTCAGATGGTTCCATCGCGAACGCGGTTTCATCTCGCCGGGTGAATTCATCCCGGTCGCGGAAGACACCGGTCAGATCGTCCCGATCACGACATGGCTTCTGAAAGAGACCTGCGCGCAGCTCGCCGAATGGCAACGCCTTTCGTTCGACACGAAGAATCTCATGATGAGCGTCAACATTTCGGGCAAGCATCTGAGCTTTCAAAGCTTGCTGGTCGACGTTGATGACGCGATCAACGCCTCGAAGATCTCACCGTCGTCTCTGAAACTCGAGATCACCGAAAGTGCGGCGATGGACGATATCGAACAAACTGTAAGAATGCTGTCGAATTTGAAAAGCCTCGGCGTGCAGCTCTCGATCGATGATTTCGGGACCGGTTATTCGAGTCTGAGCCAACTGCACTCGCTTCCCTTCGACACGCTCAAAATCGACCGGTCGTTCGTTTACGTTGTCGGGTCGCACGGCGAAAACTCGGAGATCCTGCAGACGATCGTATCGCTCGCAAAGAACCTTCAGATGAAAGTGATCGCCGAGGGTATCGAGACAGAAGATCAGCTGCGGCTGCTCCGGAATCTCGGGTGCGACTACGGTCAGGGATTTCTTTTGTCGAAACCCCTTCCAAAGGACCAGATCAGCGAACTTATGTACAAGAAGTCGAACTGGTTCCCGGAATCGATGATCGACGCCGCGGAAACGACCGTAAACGACGAGATGAATCTGCCCGCATTCTGAGCGGTTTGAACCGATATAATTCGCCTTGAAGCAGTGAACCGGAGACATGTGTCCCGGTCTTTTTTTGGAAACAATCCCGCCCAAAACGTTGGCCGACTCGAAACGATCCCGCCGGGTTCGCCGGTTTGTTGTCCCGATAGGACGCCAAGAGCAAATTCAGTGTCGACGAACATTGCGCGGATCGAATGCGAATCGCTTGCATTCGACTCATCTGAGTCAATCAATCCGCGCGCGACGAATCGAAAGCGAAACGTTAAGGACAGAATTGTTTTGGAATCATGTATGCGCGCCGCGTGAAACCCGGATGTGCGGCTTCTCGTAATACACGCGACTTCTTTTCTGAAATCCAATATAATCTTGAAAAAACCAAAGCGAGGAAAGCTTGTATGAAAAAAGCGCTGTGTCTCGGACTGATCTGCATGTTCCTGTCTTCCACGATCTCGGCTCAATCGAAATTGAAGTATCCGGAAACCCGAAAAGTGGACCAGGTTGACGACTATTTCGGAGTGAAGGTGGCCGATCCCTATCGCTGGCTCGAAGACGACAATTCGGCGGAAACCCAGGCCTGGGTCGAGGCCCAGAACAAAGTCACATTTGACTACCTGAACACCATTCCGCAACGTGAAGCGATCCGCAAGCGCCTCACCGAACTTTGGAATTACGAGAAATACGGCGCTCCGTTCAAACGCGGCGACAAGTATTTCTATTACAAGAACGACGGACTTCAGAATCAGTCGATACTGTACATCGCGGATTCGATCGACGATCCCGGCCGCGTGTTCCTCGATCCGAACAAACTGGCCGCCGACGGCACCGCGGCATTGTCCGGCGTTTCGTTCACTCACGACGGCAAGTACATGGCCTACGGTGTTGCCTTTTCCGGCTCGGACCGCACGGAATGGCACATCAAGGACGTCGCGAGCGGACAGGAATTGCAGGACACGCTGCGTCCGAACCGCCAGGGCGGGATCGCCTGGCTGAAAGACAATTCCGGGTTCTTCTACAGCCGCTTCCCCGATGCCGAGAAAGGAAAGGAACTCAAGAGCCAGAACTTTTTCCAGAAGCTCTATTTCCACAAGCTCGGCACACCTCAGGATGACGACTACGTGGTTTACGAGCGGCCTGACAACAAGGAGTATTTTGTCGGCGCCGGTGTGACCGAAGACGGCAATTGGCTGATCATCAACGTCGGTAAAGGAACCGGACCGCAAAATATGGTCTATTTCAAGAATCTGACGATGGAAAAGGCGCCGATCATCCCGGTCGTCGATGAACTCAAGAATGACTATTCGTTCATCGGAAACGACGGAAGCAAGTTCTATTTCAAGACGGATCTCGACGCACCGCGGGCGCGGCTCGTCATGCGCGACGTGCTTGACCGTTCGGCCGGTTGGAAGGAAGTCGTCCCGCAAACCGAAGAAACGCTGCAAGGTGTCGATTTTCTAAACAACCAGTTCGTTTTGCGATACCTCAAGGACGCTTACACGCAGATCAAGATCGTCGATCTTGACGGCAAGTTCGTCCGCGACGTGAAACTTCCCGGCATCGGCACGGCCGGCGGATTCGGCGGAGACCGTTACGACACCGAAACGTTCTATTCGTATTCGAGCTACAACGCGCCGACGACGATCTACCGCTACGACATGAAAACCGGCAAGAGCACGCTGTACCGCCAGGCGAAGGTCGGATTCAATCCCGAGGATTATGTCGTCAAGCAGGTAAAGTATAAGAGCAAGGACGGAACGACCGTTCCGATGTTCATCGTCCACAAAAAGGGAGTAAAACTCGACGGCAACAATCCGACACTGCTGTACGGCTACGGCGGATTCAACATATCGCAGACACCCGGATTTTCGGTTTCACGGGTCGTGTGGATGGAAATGGGCGGTGTGTACGCCATCGCCAACCTCCGCGGCGGTGCCGAATACGGCGAGGCCTGGCATGAGGCCGGAACGAAGCTCAAGAAACAGAACGTCTTTGACGACTTCATCGCCGCCGGAGAGTGGCTGATCGCGAACAAGTATACGAACAAGACCAAGCTCGCGATCCAAGGCGGATCGAATGGCGGTTTGCTCGTCGGTGCGGTGCTCAACCGGCGGCCGGATCTATTCGGCGCGGCGCTTCCGGCCGTCGGCGTGATGGACATGCTGCGCTTCACGAAGTTCACGATCGGTTGGGCCTGGACCTCGGATTACGGATCGCCGGAGAAAGAGGACGAGTTCAAGGCGCTCTACGCCTATTCGCCGTACCACAACGTCAAGCCGGGAACAAAATATCCGGCGACA
>JAKOSS010000371.1 GCA_029777145.1 Acidobacteriota bacterium
AGATCAGCGCCTGCGAATAGGGATGCAGCGGCTGCTTGTAGATCGAAGCGCCGTCGGCGAGTTCGACGATCTTGCCGAGGTACATTACCGCGACGCGGTCCGAAAGATGACGGACAGCCCGCAGATCGTGAGAAATGAAGAGATATGTCAGATTCTTCTCGGACTGAAGTTCCTCCATCAGGTTCATGATCTGCGCCTGGATCGAGACATCGAGCGCCGAGATCGGCTCGTCCGCGACGATGAATTCCGGATCGACCGCGAGCGCCCTCGCGATCCCGATGCGCTGCCGTTGTCCGCCCGAGAATTCATGCGGATAGCGCTTGATGAAACGCCGCGAAAGCCCGACCGTTTCCATCAGTTCCTGAACCCGCGCGGAAACCGATCGGCCGTTTGCGAGGCGGAAGGTCCGGATCGGTTCGCCGATGATGTCGCCGACGGTCATCCGCGGATTGAGGCTCGCATACGGATCCTGAAAAATCATTTGAAGATGGCGACGATTGTCGCGCATCGCGCTGTCAGAGAGGTGCGTCATGTCCTCGCCGCGGAATACTACCCGCCCGCCGGTCGGATTCGTCAGCCTGAGGATCGCTTTTCCGAGTGTCGATTTTCCACAGCCTGATTCGCCGACGAGCCCGAGGGTTTCGCCTCGTTTGATATCAAGTGTGACGCCATCGACGGCGCGAACGACCGCCTGCTTCTTTCGCGAGAAAATACCGCCGCCGGACGTCTTGTAGTGAACTTTCAGATCCTCAAGCGCGACAAGCGTATCGACCTTCGGCCGTTCCGGCGTTCTTTCGACAGGCGTATCGACCTTCGGACGTTCAGGCTTTCTTTCGACCGCCTTCTCAGTAACAGAATCGACCAGCACATCGGTGCCGCAGTGGCCGCATTTCACGTGACGCTCGCCGGTGAATTCCAGCGACGCCGAGCACATCGGACATTTCAATGCATTTGCCATACTAATTTCCGGAACCGATCTTTGGAGCCTCGATCTTGACCGGCGTATCGAAGTCATACGTCGTGACGATCCGTTGCGTTTGCTTGCCGATCCGATTTTCGACGACCGATTTCATCACCAATCCGTTCTCCCGGTCGATCCACATTTTCGTCACGGAATCGATAGACGATCCGCCAGTTCGGTGAGCGTAAACCGTCGTTTTCTTGCCGTTCAGCGTCTCCTCCCCGAGCACCTGGACGTCCTGGATCTTTTTGACGTCCTCTTCAGTCAGCGCATTTTCCTGGATCTTTTTGAAGCCGCTCATGTCGTAGTCAGACTTGATCCACTTTCCGTTTTCTTTCGTGAAGGTCTGATCGCCGATGATGATC
Source organism: Acidobacteriota bacterium (assembly GCA_029777145.1). The sequence goes on from JAKOSS010000371.1 coordinate 1,327, forward strand.
GCCTCGTTCCCGCCCTGTTTGAAATGAAACCGGTCCGGCGCAACGTACTGGATCTCGCCGCTCAGCGCGGGGCTCGACTCGATCTCCGTACGCGCCGTCCAGAACTTCAGATCCTTCAACTTCCGGGCGGAAGTCACGACCTCTTCCTTTGCCTTTTCGGATTCGGCGGTTTCCGTGTTGGCCGCGGCCGACGGTGTCGTGTTCGGCGTCGGAACGGTCGACGAATTCGCCGGCGCCTCGTTTGACGAAGAGCAGGCAGCAACGAACGACAGTATCATCAGGATCAGTATTCGTTTCATCCTTTGACGTTCTCCTTCGACGATTCCGCGTAAACCTCGTTCGCAAAATGGCACAGCGACGAGTGATGTTCATTGATTCGCACAAACGGCGGAAATTCGGTCGAACATTTCGTCTCGGCCCGTTCGCAGCGTTCGGCGAACGGACAACCGGGCGGCAGGTGCGCGACGTCGGGCGGCAGGCCCGGAATCTGGTAGAGTTCCTTTCCCTGCTCATGCGCGGGATCGGGAACACTTCTCAAAAGTCCCTTTGTGTACGGGTTCGCCGGCATCGCGAAAAGCTCTTTCGTCGGCGCCATTTCAAACACCTTGCCGGCGTACATGACAATGATGTTGTCGGTCATTCCGGCGACGACCCCGAGATCGTGCGTGATCAGAATGACGCTCGTTCCCATCCGTTTCTTGAGATCCTTGATCAGTTCAAGGATCTGCGCCTGGATCGTCACGTCGAGCGCGGTCGTCGGTTCGTCCGCGATCAGGAGCTCCGGATCGCAGCTCAGCGCCATCGCGATCATCACGCGCTGACGCATTCCGCCGGAGAATTCATGCGGATAGTCGTCGATCCGCGACTCGGCGTCGGGAATTCCGACGAGCTTCAGCATGTTGATCGCGTGCTTGCGTGCCTGCGCCGGCGTGTGTCCGAGATGCAGTTCGGTAACTTCCGAAAGCTGTTTTGAGATCTTGAGGAATGGATTGAGCGACGTCATCGGATCCTGAAAGATCATCGCGATGCGCTTGCCGCGGATCCGTCGGACCTCCTCGATCGGCAGCGCGAGAACATCGATGCCGTCAAACGTGATCTTGCCGCCGGCGATCTTTCCCGGCGGTTCCGGGATCAGCCGCATGACCGACAGATTCGTCACCGACTTGCCGCTTCCGGACTCGCCGACGATCCCGAGCGTCTCGCCTTTTTTGAGTTCGAACGTGATGCCGTCGACCGCCTTGACCAAACCGTCTTCGGTTTGGAAATAGGTCTTCAGGTCGTTGACCGAGAGAATTGTTCCGTTGGAAATACTCATTTCTTGATCAGGCCCCGACTCTCATCCTGAGCCAATTTTGAAAATCCGAAAGGACGACGAATTGTTTTTCCGACTGTCCGCGTCCGATGAATTCGGTCAGGATCGCCGCGCTGAGCATCGGAATCTCCACGCTTTCGGGTATCTCATGATAAGTACCGTCGGCTTGGAGCTTGCGGATGATCAGCCGCTCGCCGTCGTATTGCCAGAACTCGGCGATCCCGAAGTCGGAATAGATCCCGACTTTGTGATCGGATCGATGATGAACATCGATCTCAACAACTATGTCAGGCGCGAGTTCGAGCTCCTCATCGACCATCGACCTGGTCTGATGGATGTCCGCCTTGCTGACAAAATATGAAAGATCAGGTTCAACTCCAAATTTTCTGCGTTTCGATCGCATCGTCGCGCTCCCGGTCGGCACGACCTCCTTTCGCAGGGCCAGTCCCGCAAAAGTTATGAAATTGTGAAGCAGACCTGCGATGAGTTCATGCAGTTCTGAGGTGGGCATTACGGTAAGGGTTCCTTCGTTGAACGTGAGTTTCAGGCCACTGCCTTCGCCGATTTCTTCGGACAATTGCTCGTACGCCGGCCAATCGAGACCGACGTACTGCATCGGATACTGGAGCCGCAGCAGCGCGTCGATAGAGATCGATACTTGAGATGTAAACATTTTGTGTACTACTTCGCTTCCTTGCATTGCCGGATGCCGCCGTTCTCGACGATATCGATCACGGTCACGACATTCCGGCCTTTGTATTTGGCGTAGAAAAAGCTGACGCCGCGGTATTCGAGTCCGTCCTTCGATTTGCCGTACACCTTATAGACGTCTTCAAGCGTGCTCCGGCTCAAGGTGATGCCTTTGCCGGTCTTGACAAAAAACGGCGCCCGCATTTCGATGTCGAAGATCACTTGTTTCTTGTCCGCCTGGCAGTGGTAATAGGAGATTCCGCCGGGATAGACGAGCTGCGTCGAGTATTTCTTGTACTTGACGGTCCGCAGTGGCTTTCCGAATTTCTTGATGACATCAGCCGCGGTCGAACGCCCGACGACGATGCCGTCGAGCCCGACACCTTCCTTCGCGATCTTCACACGGGCCGGCTGTTTCGGATCTTTTTTCACGGCCTGGGCCGGCACCGCGAGCGACAGTGCCGCGATCGTCGCACCGAGAACAAGAACCGTGATCAATAGTTTTTTCATTTTCTCCTCCAAATTCGGGGGCGAATATTACTAGAACTTCCGTGTTTGCGGATCGAGCGCGTCACGCAGCCCGTCTCCCAAAAAGTTGAGCGAAAACAGCGTCAACGCCATCGTCACGCCGGGAAAGATAAGCTGCCACGGGTAAACCGAGATCGCCTTGATGCCTTCCGCGGCGAGGCTTCCCCACGAGGCGTATGGCGGCTGGACCCCGAGTCCGAGAAACGACAGGAACGCCTCGGTCAGCATCACCGACGGAACCGTCAGCGTCGCGTAAACGATGACCGGACCGAGCGTGTTCGGGACGAGATGCCGAAAGATGATCGCCGGCGTCGAGACGCCCGTCGCGCGCGCGGCGAGCACGAAATCCTGATTCTTCAGGCTCAGCACCTGGCCGCGGACGACCCGCGCCATCGTCAGCCATGAAACGCAGCCGAGCGCGAAGAACAGCAGAAAAATCTGGTTTAGTCCCTGATTGTTCTCGCCGCCGAGTTTTGCCGAGATCGCTTCGATCCAGCCCGGCGTGTTCGGTCCGCCGAAAACCGACAAGAGGACGATGACGATCAGGATGAACGGGATCGAGTAGAGAATGTCGACGATCCGCATCAGGACATTGTCGACGAACCCGCCGAGATAGCCGGCGATCGCGCCGTAGGAAACGCCGATGATGAGCGACACGAACGTCGAGATGATCGCCACCATGAGCGAGATCCGTCCGCCCATCAGGACGCGCGCCAGAATGTCACGGCCCGCGTCGTCGGTTCCCATCGGATGCTGCAGCGACGGCGGAAACGACTTCGTCAACGCATAATCCGGCGGAATGAAATCGTATGTGTAGCCGGTCGTTCGCTCGATGATCGGCGGCCCGACAATGACTGCGACCGCCATGACCGCGATGACGATCATGCCGAACACGGCCAGTTTGTTTCGCAGCAGCCGCTTCCAGGCGTCTGCCCAAAGCGATGCACCTTTCAGAACTTCAGTTTCGTTCGTCATGCCTAATTACTCGTACCTGATCCGCGGATCGAGGAATCCGTACGAAATGTCGACCAGAAGATTGAAAAGCATGATCATGATCGACAGGAATGCGACGATCCCGAGCGTCAACGGTTCGTCGCGGTTGAAAACCGACTGAATAAAGATGTTGCCGAGGCCGGGGATCGCGAAGATCTTCTCGACGACGATCGTGCCGGCGAGCAGCGCCGCGAGCGCGGGTCCGGTGAACGAAACGACCGGGATCAATCCGCCGCGGATCGCGTGGCGCATCAATACGGTCTTTTCATCGAGTCCTTTGGCGCGCGCCGTACGGATGTAGTCGGACCTCAACACCTCGAGCATGCCCGCGCGCGTCAGCCGAGCGATGTAGGCGGCGTAAAGCGCCGAGAGCGTGATCACCGGAAGCACTAGCCCCGACAGGCTCCAGCGCGCCGGCGGAAGCCAGAACAGCCAGAGCGAGAAGACCATCACGAGCAGCGGCCCGAGCACGAAACTCGGGACCGACAGACCGAGCATCGCGAACGACATCGACGCGTAGTCGAAGATCGAATTCTGCTTCAGCGAGGCGATTATCCCGGCCGAAAGTCCGACGATCAGCGCGAGGCCGTACGCCAGAAGCCCGATCGTCGCCGAGTACGGGAAATGCCTCCGAATGATCTCGTTTACCGACTGCCCCTCATACTTCAGCGAATCGCCGAAATCGAGCCTGACGATGTTCCACATCATGATCCCATACTGCTGGTACCACGGTTTGTCGAGTCCGTACTTCGCGCGGATATTCTCCTCAACGGCTTGCGGCAGGCGCTTTTCGGCGGAGTAGAAGTTCCCGGGCGCGACCCTGATCAGCGCCCATGTGAGCGTGATAACGATCAGCGCCATGGGAATGATCAGTAGCAATCGCCGGATGATGAAACTCAGCATAATTATTGTCTCCCAACCGTCGACTCAAGCTGTTTCAGCTGCTCGACAACCTGCGGGTCATCACGGTCCATGATCCCCTCAACGTCCGTATCCCACTTCGCCGGATCGCGTTCGATATAGACGAATTTCCACGGGAAAAGCGTTCCGGGATTCGGGTATAAGCCCTTGATCCACGGCTTTTTCATCCAGTTCGTGGCGTTGATCGTGAGCGGGATCGACGGCAACTGATCGAGCAAGTAATACTCGGCCCGCGCCATCATCTCGAAACGCTTTTGCGGATCCAGTTCGTAGTTCGCGTCGTCGAGCATCTTGTCGTACTTCGGATCGTGAAATCCGGCGCCGCCGTCGTTAACTTCGCCGTACTGGAGACTCAGGAACGTGTATGGATCCATGTAGTCGCCCGACCAGAGGCTCTGCGCCAGACCGTCGTAACGCATTGCGTTGCGGTCGGCGAGAAACGTCTTGAACTCCTGATTCTTCAGCGGAACGGTGATGCCGAGATTTTGACGCCACTGCGCCTGAATGAACTCGGCGACCTGCCGGTTCGATTCGGTCGTATTGAAAGTCAGCGCGATCTTGTCGGTCGGAAAACTCGGACACTCGAAATTGCCGTTGTTCTCCTGCACCGGGAAGCCGAGCTCGCCGAGGATCTTGCGGGCCGCCGCCGGATCGAACTGACGCCGGTACTTCTCCCAATCCTCGACCGAGATGCCGCGCTCTTTTCTGATCTCTTCGCCGACCTTCGCCATCGCCTTATCGTACTCGGGGAAAATTCCGGATGGCGTGATCGAGTACAGCGGTTTCGTGATCTTGCGGAACTTCGCCAACGCAACGCGGTCGATGCCGAGCGAGAACGCGCGCCGAAGCTTAGGATTGTTGAACGGAGGTTTGCGGACGTTGAAACTGTAATAGGCGGTCGCGCTTTCGGGAAAATTCAGGTATTCATCAGTGTACGCCGAGATCTTCTCGATCCAGGCCGCGGGGACGGCGTGATTTTGGAACGCGTCCACCGCGCCCGATTTGTAGAGATTCAGGGTCGTCGCCTGTTCTTCGACCGCATAAAACGCGATCCCGTCGAGATGCACGTTGGCGGCGTCCCAGTAATTCGGATCCTTTTCGACCACCAGCCGATCGTACGGATGATATTCCTTGAGCTTGAACGGCCCGCTGGTAACGATGTTTTCCGGCCGCGTCCAGCTCTTCCCGAACTTCTCGATCGCCTGCTGCGGCACGACCTTGAACAGCTGGTGCGTCAGCAATCCGAGAAAGAACGGCGCCGACTGCCGGAGCGTGATGCGGAACGTGTTGTCGTCGATCGCTTCGACACCGAGATCCTTCGCCTCGATCGGCACCAGCGCGGCGGCCGCGATTTCGTCTGGATACATCTGCTCGAGAAGAAATCGGTTGGCGTAAAAGAGCTTCCCGAGCGGTTTCTTCTTCGACTTTTCCTGTTCGGCGATCTTTGCCGGATCGGTCAGCTTTGCGATCTCCGCGTCGACCGCGGCATTCGCGTCCGCCCGTTTTTTGTTCTCGGCGGCGATCGCGTCGGCGAGTCCTTTGGCGCCGTCCGGAAGCGTCATCGTTGCCAGCCAATCCTGCGCAAACAAACTCCCCGCATCGAGTGCCTTGTTGAGGCCGTCCGCGAGCGATTGCTTCGCGGCATCCGAACAATTGTCGGAGCACGAGAGCGCGTCGGACGCGAGACTTGATGAAAGGTTCTTCGACAGCGGATCAGCCGCGGCCTTGATTTTGCGAACGAGCGACGCGGCGTCTTTCAGGTCAGCCGCACGGATCGCGAAGATGGCCTTGAGTTTCGGATTCCCTTCGATCGCCTGCGCGCGCTTGAGCGGCGCTCCCGGCAGCGTGAGCCTCGTCGGCGACTGAATGTACTTGTGAAACTCGGTTTCGGGACCGAACGGCGCACGCGGCGTTTCCGTCGCCGCTTCATCGGCGACATCGTTCTCGGTCACGAATTTTCCGTCGCGCTGCAGAAACAGCTGATTGCCGTTGTATGCCTCGGCGTACTTAATGAAGTACCCCAATTGCACTGTCTGCGACGTCAGCGAAGGATCGAACGCGCGGCGGAAACTGTACTCGAAATCGCGGGCCGTGATCGGCGCACCGTCGCTGAATTTCCCGTTGTTCCTGATATGAAAAATGAACTCGTCGACCTTCGGCGAGACTTCCCAGCTTTCGGCGAGCGCCGGTATCGGCTGAAGCGTTTTCGGATGAACCTCAACAAGGCCTTCGTAGAGCGACGCGTAGATCCGGGCTTCCGGCTGGCCGCCCGAAATATGCGGGTCGAGCGTCGCCGGCTCCGAGCCGGAAACGTAACGCAAAACATTGTCGCCGTGCGGTTTGGAACTTCCGAAATATTTGTTGTCGGCGGATCCGGTGCACCCGACCAACATCAACGCGACGAGATAAACGACGATCCGCGCACTACGTAGGCTGATAAGTTTCATTCGACGGAAACTCCTAATATTGAAAAAACTCGTCGATTCTTCAGAGAGATGCGTACCTATTGGCGAGAACAAGACAAACCTGCAACTGCCTAGAACTTACCACGTTACGGGTTTTTCAAGCAAGATGTCGATTTTCTGCAAACACTCGAAAAGTCGGGTGTTACGATTCGGATTTCGGTTTCTTGGGTTGCCAGCCAGTATCGATCCGGACGTCTTTCAGCAACGGCGCGTCGAAGACGTTATTGCCGAATCCGATGACATATGGCTTGACGAGAGAGTAAGAGATCGGGAAATAGAGCGGGATCGCCGGCATTTCCGTGATCGCGGCATCGTGGTCGATCGCTTTTTCCGCATCGCCCGGTCCCGCGGTCGCCTCGTGCGGAGCGGCCGACGGATCAATGGTAGGAACCGCGCTCGGATCCGGCGCGGGCGTCGTCACGGCCGGCACGGGATCGACGGGCTGGCCGCCTTCCGGCGGAAAGATCGCGTTCATCGACGTCAGTTCGTCGCCCGACGGCAACACGACGCCGCGGCGCATCAGATCGAAATCGCCGGCCGCCCGGACCGATTCGATCTCCGACGTTTCGATCGGCACGACCTGCGTTTTGATGTTAAGTTCCTGCTCCCACATCTTCGCCACGAGACGCGCGACGCGCAGCTGAACATCGTTGCGGTTGACGACCAGCTTGATCTCGGGAAAGTTCTCGCCGTTCGGATAACCGGCCTCTTCGAGAAGCTTGCGCGCGAGCGCCGGATCTTCGGACAGCCGCTTCCCGTCGCGGTCATCGTACGGCAGGAATGAGAATGCGGGACGGGTCGCGCCTTCGAGCTCGCCGTCGGTCAGACGCTCGCGCTCGATCGCGATCGACATCGCGGTCCGCACCCGACGGTCGCCGAACGGAATCTTTTTCTCGTTGAACTGATAAAAATTAAGAGCGCTGTGCGTCGACTGCCTGAAATCCTCGAACGGACGCAGCAGTTTCAGCGCGAGCGGCTCGAACGGCGCGTTCGTGACGGCGTCGATCTCACCGTTGCGGTACGCTTCCAGCGCCTTTTCGGCCGATTCCTTCGGGACGAACTTAACGCGTTCGAGTTCGACCTTCGCCCGGTCCCAGTGATCCTCGGAGCGGTCGAGCGTGACGCCGTCCTGTCCGACGGAAACGATCCGGAACGGCCCGTTCGTGACGATCGCGGCGTCGAGCTTCGACGACTCGATCGTCGAACCGTCGCCGTACACGGGACGGAAGACTGGGAGCGCGACAAGTTTTGGGAAATCCTTGTCGGCGCGATTCAACGTGACTTTCAGCGTGTGCGAATCGACCGCGACAACGCCGATAACCTTCTTTTCGGATTCGGATCCGGGAGTCGGCGTCGGCGTTGCGATTTCCGCATTCGGCCGTTCCGGCTCACGCCGCGTGTTCTGATTCTTCGGGATGTTTGACTGCACCACGCCGGCCGGCGAAATCAGTTCTTCAATATCGGACTGCGGAGCTCCGCCGATCGGTTCTTTCGGGCGCTCCATTCCGGCGATATTGTCGAACAAACGCCGCTGCGGGACCAGATCGCCGAGTTTCAGGATCCGCTCCCACGAACGAACGACGTCTTTCGCGGTCACGCGCTCGCCGTTCGACCACTTCGCGTCCTTTCTCAGATGAAAAGTCCAGATCTTGCCTTCGTCTTCCGATTCCCATTCGAGTGCGAGCGACGGAACCGCTTCGAGGGTTGACTGATCGATCTCGGTCAAACCGTCGAACAATGCCCTGACAATATCGGTTTCGGGCGGAGCCGACGCGACGGCCGGGTCGAACGATTTCGGCATCTTGCCGTTGCTCCAGCGAAATTCGCGCTTCTGCGGCGGCGCGGTTTCGGCGTAGAACGGTTCTGTTTTCGGTTTTTCGAGTTCGGCGCACGCGGCGAGAAAGGCGACCGCAAAAGCGAGCACGGCAAGCATCGCCACGCGCATCGCGCGAAGCCGAACAACCGGGTTTTTTGCCGCTCTCGTCACCTTTTCTTCCTATCTTTAAAAACGCTCAATTCGCCGAAAACTTCAACCGTTCGACGCCGCGTCGCCTCGAAACCGTCAGTGGTATCGATCAGATAATCCGCGAAGCGTTTCTTTTCTTCCTGCGGCATCTGTGAATTGATGCGCCGCAACGCTTCCGCGTCATCAAAACCATTCCGATTTTTGAGTCTTTCTAATTGTACCCCCGACTCGCACCAGACGACAATCAGTTTGTCGAAACGGGTGTACCCGCCCGATTCGATCATCAGCGCCGCGTCGATGACCGCGATCCCGTCCGCGTCCTCGGTTTCGCACTTCCGGATCCAGACGTCCTGTGCTTCGATCACCAGCGGGTGAACGATCGCGTTCAGTTTCAGCCGTTTCGTTTCATCGCCAAAGACGATCGCCGCCATCTTCGGCCGGTCAAGTTCGCCGTCGGCGGTCACGACTTCAGGACCGAACTCTTCGGCGATCATCGCGAGTCCGCGGGTTCCCTTGGCGACGACATCACGGGCCGTTTGATCGGCATCGAGGACATGCGCGCCCAGTTCGCGAAGAACCTCGCAAACATACGATTTGCCGACCGCGATCGATCCTGTGAGTCCGACTTTCAACATAATCCCTGATTCAAAATTCAAGATTCAAGATATTCAAGATCAATGCTGTCGTAAACGTTTGCCCTTCATTTCGTCACGCGCGGATTGATTGGCTCGGTTGGGCCGAATGTAGGCGATTCGCAGTGAATCCCCGCAATGTTCGTCGATGCTGACTTTGCGTCTTGGCGTCTTGGCGAACTTAATTTTTCACGTTTTGGACGGAGACGATTCAAGATTCAAAACCCTTTCACGCCGCCTTCTTGAATTTTGAATTTTGAATCTTGACTCCGCCTAGGTCCGATTATGCCGCTTCGCGAGTTTCTCGACATTGAATTCCGCGATCTCGGCGAGAGTCAGACCGAGTTCGTCGGCACACGCCGAGATATACCAAAGGACATCGCCGAGTTCGTCCTTGAGTTTCGCGCGGATCTCGTCCGTGATCTCGCCGCCGAAGTCGCGCTGGATCTTCTTGACGATGTTCGCCACTTCGCCTGCTTCGCCCGCGAGCCCGAGCGTCGGGTATTCGAGGTTGCTCATTCGACGCGGATAATGCGCCGTTTCCTTTGCTTCGCTCTGATAATCTTCGAATTTCATTTCGTGCTATTATTCGCAAAAATTCGGGAGAAACCTAATGACGTCTGACGCAAAAACGCCTGAAGAATATCTCGCTTCGCTTCCGGAAGATCGCCGCGAGCCGGTCGCGAAACTCAGGGATACGATCAAGAAGAACCTGCCCGACGGATTTGTCGAGACGATGGGCTACGGGATGCTGACGTATTCGGTGCCGCTATCGACGTATCCGGCCGGCTATCACGTCGGGAAGAACGTACCGCTCGGCGTGATCAGCGTCGCGTCGCAGAAGAACTTCGTCGCCGTCTACCACATGGGCGTTTATGCCGATCCGAAGCTGCTCGATTGGTTTAGGTCCGAATACAAGAAACGGGTCGCGACGAAACTCGATATGGGGAAGAGTTGTATCAGGTTCAAGAAACCGAGCGAGATCCCGTTCGATCTGATCGGCGAACTGGCGTCAAAGCTGACGCCGCAAGCGTGGATCGACCTCTACGAGAAAGCACGAGCGAGATGAAAGTCGGTACCGCCTGCGTCAGCGGGCGGAATTGATGAGAGTCGGAGATGCATTCTCCCACTCTCCCAATCGCGCCCCCTCCCAATCGTTATCGCCGCCCGCTCACGCAGGCGGTACTGACGATTTACTCTCTCCTCGCTTTCGCCGCGTCGATCGTGTTCTTCATCAGCATCGCGACGGTCAGGAGACCGACGCCGCCGGGAACCGGAGTAAACGCGCCGGCTTTCGCCTTGGCGTCCTTCGGCGACACGTCGCCGACCAGCGTGAAGCCGCGTTTGGCGATCGTGTTCAGTCGTTTCCCGATCTCGTCCTCGCCGAAAAGTTCCCGCGCCAGATCCTCGCTCGTCACGTTGTTGATCCCGACGTCGATCACCGTCGCGCCGGGCTTGATGTGCTCGGCCCGGACGAATCCCGCCCGTCCGATGGCTGCGACGAGAATGTCGGCCTGCGACGCCACCGCCGGCAGGTCCTTCGTCTTCGAGTGACAAACGGTGACCGTCGCGCTCTCTTTGACCAGCAGCGCGGCCATCGGCTTTCCGACGATGTTGCTCCGGCCGATGACGACCGCGTTCTCACCCGCGATCTTGATCCCCGAACGTTTGAGGATCTCGATCACGCCGGCCGGCGTGCACGGAACGAGCGACCGCTGTCCCTGCCAGAGTTTCCCGACGTTCACCGGATGAAAACCGTCGACATCCTTCTGCGGATCGATCGCCTCGAGCACTTCGCGTTCGTCGATCTGCGGCGGCAGCGGAAGCTGGACGAGAATGCCGTCGACGTCGTCCCGGCTGTTCAGTTCGTTGACCGCCTGCATCAGCTCGGCCTGCGTCGTCTCCGCCGGGAGATGCCGGTGTTCAGAGATGATCCCGAGCTCTTCGGCGGTCCGCACTTTGCTTCCGACGTACACGGCGGAGGCCGGATCTTCACCGACGCGAACAACGGCGAGACACGGTTTGAATGAAAGCGCTGCGACCTCGGCCGCAACTTCCCGTTTTATTGCTTCGGCAAACTCCTTGCCGGAAAGAATTGTTGCGCTCATCACCTATAGATTTTACGGAATCTTGGAGCGATTGTGAATTTCGTAAACCGAACCGAAACGAAGATTTCGCACCGTTGTTACGGATGTCGGCGACGGATTTTCCGATCCGCCGGGAGAAGTGTTTTTCCGCTTGACCCGGCCGATGAGATTCTTGCTTCTCCGAGCCGCAAAATCTTGCAGAAATCACGTTCCTATGTGAACGCTTCGGAAGAAAAGTATGATCAAAACGCTCATTCTCGCGACGTTCCTCGGTCTGGTCTGCGCCTTGCCGGCATCCGCCGATACCCATTTCGATTACGATAAGCGAGCCGATTTCGGTGTTTTCCGTCCTTCGGACAGGACCTGGTACAGTCATTCTTCCGAATCCGCATCGTCGACATCCGTTTCGTGGGGACTCGCTTCCGACCGGCTCGTCCCGGCCGACTACGACGGCGACGGCCTGACCGACATCGCCGTGTGGCGTCCGGAAACAGGTGTTTGGTACGTGTTGAGAAGCATCGACGGCCGGATGCAGACCGTTACGTGGGGAACGCGTCAGTTCATCCCGAACGGCTGGGTCACGGACGAACCGGTCCCGGGCGACTACGACGGCGACGGCAACGACGATTTCGCGGTCTGGCGACCGGCAACCGGCACGTGGTACGTGCTGCTTTCGTCCGACGGATACAATCCCGATTACGCCCGCATTTTCAGGTGGGGAAAACTCGGCGACATTCCGGTGCAGGGCGATTATGACGGCGACGGGCGAACCGACTACGCGGTCTTTCGCTACACCGAGAACCGCTGGTTCGTTATGCGGAGTTCCGACGGAACATGGCACACGACCGTCCTCGGCCAGGCCGGGCTGGATCTCTTGGTTCCGGCCGATTATACCGGCGACGGAAAAACGGATTTCGCGGTTTTCCGCGACGGGCTTTGGATCATCGAGGATTCGTCGAACGGGCGCCGGACATACTTCAATTACGGGCGTCCGACGGATACTCCGGTACCGGCGGATTACGACGGCGACGGACGCACCGATCCGGCCGTTTACCGCAATGGCGAGTGGTTCGTTCTCGCCTCACAGGCGACCGAGTCGTCCACCTTCAACTACGGGCAGTCCGAGGATATTCCGCTGGCGGCGCTGCTCGTCAGGGAGAGCATCGTCGGAATTCCCTGAGCCGAACATTTCCCGGTTTTGAACAACGGTTCCGAAGCGTTACATTAGTCGTCATGACGACCCGTAAACGCGTCGGAACCTTTCAATTTGCGGCGTTGCTGCTGCTCACCGTGTCGATCGCCGTACCGGCGCAGTCGAATTTCAACGCGATCCGGGAAGACGTCGCGGTACGCGATTACGACGGCGCCGCACGCGGGCTTTCGGCGATCCGCACGGCCGACAGGAAGCTGTTCGAACTCAACAATTACGATTATCTGCTGGCACGCGTCAACGAACTTCGCGGCGATCTGGCGGCGGCCGGAGCCGGATATGCAGCGGTCGCGGCCCGCGGATCGGTTCTCAAACCGTATGCATTGTGGCACTCGGCAGCGATCGCCCGCTCCGGCGGCAATCTCCCGGCCGAACGTCTGTTTCTCGCGGAACTGAACGCAAATTTTCCGGATTCGCTCGTTTCGGAGGCGACACGTCTCCGACTTGCCCGAAGTCAGTTCGAAAGCCGGAACTACGATGAGACGATCCGCTTGCTGGCGGCGGCGGGAGTTTCGGGAACGTCCGACCGGCAATCCGTCCGAAACGACTCACGGATCCGCGAGAACCTGCTGTTGCTCGGCGAGTCGCAGCTTCACGGCGGCAAGGTCGCGGATGCCCGATCGACGTTTCAGGGCCTGATCGACAATCTGAAGAATCCGGCTCAGCCCGACGACTTTGCGCTCGCCGCGGTGATCGAACTTGACCGGCTCGACGCCGGCACTGAATTCGGCAAGGAGGCTCCGGAACTTGCCGAGCTGATCCATCTCCAGCGGGCGCAGATTTATCAATTCAACCGAGACTTTGCGGACGCCAGATTGCATTTTCGCGCGATCGTCGATCGTTTTCCGGAGAGTGGGCTCGTCCCCGACGCACTCTTTCAGATCGGCCGTGGATTCCAGCAAAGCGGCGATCATGCCGAGGCGCTGAATTGGTTCCGGCGCGTGATCGAGAAATTCCCCGATCACCAGTCGGCCAAAGACTCGCTGCTGCAGTCGGCATCGAGCGAGGCGCGCCTTTCGAACTTCAAGTCGGCGGTTTCGCTTTATCAGCAGTTCATCGAAAAATACCCGGACGACGAACGGCTCGACCGCGCATATCTCAATATTGTCGACGTTCTGCGCGACGCGGGTGATGTCGCCGGGGCGCTCGACTGGGCCGCGAAGACACAGGAGAAATTCAAGGGGAAAACGCCGGAAGCGGTCGCGCGGTTCGCCCAGCTGCGGATCCGTTTGTCGCAGAACGACTGGAACCCGGCGTTGGCTGACGCCGACGCGCTTCTCGCTTTTCCCGATCTCGGATCGCGCGCGCCGGGCGGGACGACGGCCGCGGAGGTTAGATTTCTAAAGG
>JAKOSS010000372.1 GCA_029777145.1 Acidobacteriota bacterium
ATCGCCGACCCGTTGCCGTCACAACTCACAAAATTCCTATTTCTTGCCGGGCGCCTTCTTCTTGGCAACCGCTGCCTTGCGGGGACCTTTCCGCGTCCGGGCGTTGGTCGAGGTCCGCTGGCCGCGAACCGGAAGGCTGCGGCGATGGCGAAGCCCGCGATAGCAACCGACGTCCATCAATCGCTTGATGTCCATCTGGACATGCTTGCGGAGATCGCCCTCGACCTCGTAATCGCCGTCGATGACGCTGCGGATGCGGGTCAGTTCATCTTCGCTGAGGTCTCTGATCCTCGAATCGATGCTGACGTCCGCTTTATTCAGAATTGCCGTCGCGCTGGCCTTGCCGATCCCGTAAATATACGTCAGACCGATCTGAGCCCTCTTGTTCGGCGGTAAATCAACTCCTGCTACACGAGCCATATTTCTCCTGATGACTTTGGGGCAGATCTCACACAATCCGAAATCCGCATCCCCAAATCCCAAATATCCTTATCCTTGTCTTTGTTTGTGCTTCGGATTCTCGCAGATCACCCGCACGATTCCCTTGCGGTGGATGATCTTGCACTTATCGCAAATCTTTTTTACTGAAGGACGTACTTTCATTTCATTTCCCTCTCTTGCCTTACTTGTAGCGGTACGTGATCCGCCCCCGGTTAAGGTCGTACGGTGAAAGCTCCACCAGCACACGGTCACCGGGCAGAATGCGGATGAAGTTCTTCCTCATCTTTCCGGAAATATGCGCCAGGACCTGGTGCTTGTTATCGTCGATCTCGACCCGAAACATCGCGTTCGGAAGAGTCTCGAGCACCGTTGCCGTGACTTCAATGGCTTCTTCTTTCGACATACGCTACAGAGTCAACACGGTCAGAGTTGACAAACTGCTAATGTTACAGTTTTATCGGCGACTTTTCAAGTTACGCCGACGCTCCGTCTTTTCGTGCCGCGGCACGTTCCTTTTTCTGCGCGGCGGTAAGTGTCAGAATTTCAGGCCCCTCGGCCGTGATCGCAACGGTGTGCTCGGCATGCGCGCTCGGCTTCCCGTCTTTCGTCACGACCGTCCATTTGTCGTCGAGGGTCCGTGTCAGCTCCGTTCCGAGATTCAGCATCGGCTCGAGCGCAAAACAGTAGCCCGCCCTGATCTTTTCCTTGGTTCCCGCGCGTCCGTAATTCGGGATCTGCGGCGATTCGTGCATGTGTCGGCCGATGCCGTGTCCGGTGTAATCGCGGACGATTCCATATCCGAATTTCTCAGCGTGTTCCTGGATCGCCGCGCCGATATCCCCGACGCGGTTGCCCGGCCAGCACTGGGCGATTCCGAGATCGAGGCATTCCTCCGTGACCCGGATCAATTGTTCAAGTTCCGGCGCGATCTTTCCGACCGGGGCCGTGAATGCCGTATCGCCGACGAAACCGTTGTACGTCGCCGCCATATCGAGCGACACGATGTCGCCGTCCTTCAACGGGATATCGTTCGAAAACCCGTGTACGATCGCTTCGTTTACCGAAGCGCAGATCGCGAAGGGAAACGGCGTCATGCCGTACGGTTTGTACCCGATGAACGTCGGGATCGCGCCGGCGTCGCGCATCATCTTTTCAGCGACGGCGTTCAGTTCGAGAGTCGTCACGCCCGGTGCGATCATCGCGCGCAAAGCTTCGCGGACCTCGGCGATCAACTCACCGACGTCACGCATGCGGTCAAGATCTTTTTGCGACTTTGCGATGATCATTCTTTTTCCAAATAAAGCGCGGCTCGCGCTGCTCAAGATCCCGCCGATCAGCGAACCTCTGAAAAACATCAGTCCTGTCCGAGGCCAATGGCTTCCACGATCGATATGTAGATATCTTCGAGATCCCCGCTACCGTCGACTTTTGCAAGCCTCCCGCTCTCTTCGTAATAGTCGAGCAACGGCTTGGTCGCGGCATCGAAAGTGGCAAGCCTCGTTCCGACGCTCTCCTCGTTATCGTCCGCCCGGTGCGTCAGCGGCGTGTCCGGATGGAAATCACAGACGCCGTCTTTCTTCGGCGGTTTCGAGTAGATGTTGTAGATCTCGCCGCAGACGCTGCACGACCGGCGACCCGTCAGCCGGCGCATCAACTCGCCGCGATCGACATCGACGTCGACCGCCGCGATCGTCTTTCCCTGTTCCTTCGCCAATCCTTCGAGCTGCCCGGCCTGGACGAGCGTCCGCGGATAGCCGTCCAGAAGATAATCGCCTTTGCAATCATCACGCGACGTGCGTTCACGAACAATCTTGAAAGTCAGATCGTCGGAAATGAGCTTGCCGGCCGCCATCGTCTCCTGCACTTCTCGCGCCAGCGGCGTGTCAGCTTTCTTCATCTCGCGGAACATATCGCCCGTCGAGATCTGAGGGATTCCGAAACGCTCCTGAAGCAGTCGCGCCTGGGTTCCTTTGCCGGCGCCCGGCGCCCCGATCAAAACGATTATCTTGCTCATTTCAAAACCAATTTCCGGAAACGCGAAAGGACGCAGAGCTCGGTGACTCTGCGTCCGTCTTGCATTCTCCGATCTACGAGCGGCGTCCGCGCAGGCGCGAACCCGCGCCGAGGAAACCTTCGTAGTTGCGCATCACGAGCTGCGCTTCGATCTGCGAAACGGTGTCCATCGCGACGCCGACCAAGATCAGCAGCGACGTACCGCCGAAGAAGAACCGGTAACCGAGTCCCGTCGGGATCCATGTAAGTCCCGGAGTGGCGGTCACGAACGCATCGATGGTCTCTCCGACAAACGGCAGCCGTGCGACGTTGAATCCGCTCAAAAGCAACTGCGGGACGAAAGCGACGAACGCCAGATATAATGCGCCGACGGTTGTCAGTCGCGTCAGGATCGTATTCAGGTACTCGCCGGTCGGCGATCCCGGACGAATCCCCGGAATGAATCCGCCGTGCTTTCTCAGGTTGTCCGCAACTTCGTCGGTGTTGAAGACGATCGTGATGTAAAAGAACGTGAACAGCACGATCAGCGACAGGAAGACGAATTCATAATACGGATCCCCGCCGTGGAACTGCTGGAAAAAGACGTAAACCTTCGTCCATAGCGAGTTCGGGTCGTAACCTTCGCTGCCCGGCTGGGCCGGCGGAAACGCAGAGAACAATGTCTGCGGCATCGCCAGCACCGACGAAGCGAAGATGACCGGGATCACACCGCCCATGTTGATCTTGAGCGGAAGACTCGTTTCCTGACCGCGGAACGTTTGATTGCCTACCCGGCGGCTCGCATAACTGATCGCGATGTTGCGTCTGGCGGACTCGACATAGACGATCAGCGCGATGAGCGCGACCAGAACGATGACGAGGAAGATCACTCCGAACGTCTGCCACGGATCGCCGGCGCCGATACGGTCCTTGATCTGAAGGACGCCGCGCGGCAACCCGATGACGATACCGGCGAAGATCAGAAGCGAAATTCCGTTGCCGACGCCGCGTTCGGTGATCTGTTCACCCAGCCACATAACGAAGATCGTACCCGTCGTGAGCGTCACGACGACCATCATCGTCGCCCACGCCGAATCGGCGATGATGCCGTTGCGGCTGAGCCAGGTCGCGACAAAGAACGTCTGGACCGCACACAGGGCGACCGTCAGATAACGCGTCCACTGATTGATCTTCTGGCGTCCGACCTCGCCCTCTTCCTGAACTTTCTTGAGCGGCGGATAAAGAACCGTCATCAGCTGCAGGATGATCGAGGCCGTGATGTACGGCGTCACGCCGAGCGCGAACACCGAAATCGTTCGGAAGTTACCGCCGGAGAAGAGGTCGAGCACGCCCAAAAGCGTTCCGCTGACCTGCTGCCAAACCTGTTCGAGCCGATCTTTGTTGATCCCGGGAGCGGTGACATGCGCACCGAGCCGGTAGATCGCCAAAAGCCCGAGCGTGAAGAGGATCCTCTTCCGCAGCTCGGGGATCTTGAACATGTTCTGTACGGCGGCAAAAAACTTATCCATAAACTCCTCTTAAAAGTCCGGCGCTATTCAGCCGCTTCGGCCTTCGTGATCTCGGTGGCAGTGCCGCCGGCCTTTTCGATCTTGTCCTTCGCGGTCTTCGTAAACCGGTGGGCAGAGATCTTGAGGGCTTTGGTGATCTCACCGTTTCCGAGGATCACGAGGTCGTGCTTTGCCTTCTTGATCAGTCCGCGTTCGTGCAGAATTTCAGGCGTCACTTCGTCGCCGGCGTTGAAATTCTGATCGATCTTCGCGAGGCTGATCTCGATCCACTGCTTCTTGAAAATGTTCGTGAAGCCGCGCTTCGGAAGCCGACGCTGCAAAGGCATCTGACCGCCTTCAAATCCGGGGCGGCTCGAGTAGCCGGAACGCGACTTCTGTCCTTTGTGGCCGCGTCCGGAGGTTTTGCCAAGTCCGCTGCCCGGACCGCGGCCGACGCGCTTTTTCTTGTGCGTCGAACCTTCGGTCGGATGTAAATTGTTCAATGATAATGCCATATTATTGTCCCCGCTGGTCTGGCCTGTTCCGCTTCACCGAAAAGCCTTTTGACCCGAACCATTCTCGGCGGTTCACGCACAAAAGGCAAAACGATGCGGAGCGAAACGCGAACGCGATCTATTCAACGATCCGCAAAAGATGCGGCACCTTTGCCACAACTCCGCGCATGGCGGCATTGTCGGGTCGTTCAACGACCTGATTTAGCTTGGTGATGCCAAGGCTGCGAACAATGTCCTTCTGCTTTCTCGAATAGCCGATCGTGCTCTTGTAGTACTGGATCTTGATCGTCCCGCCGTCAGCTTTTTCAGTTTTCTTAGCCATTTCTCTGTACTTCCGGCGCCGCCCGTCTTGCCATGATCGTCCGGGATCACCCGGAACTCGCATCCTCAATCGGTCGGCGGCCGCGAATTAAAGTAATTCTTCAACCTGCTTGCCGCGAAGCCGAGCGACTTCAAACGGATCCTTCATGCGGAGCAGGCCGTCAAAGGTCGCACGGATCACGTTGTGCGCGTTGTTTGATCCGAGGATCTTCGTCCGGACGTTGTGAACGCCAAGCGACTGCAGCACGGCACGAACGGCGCCGCCGGCAATGACCCCGGTACCTTCCTTCGCCGGCTTGAGCAGCACGCGACCGGCACCGTATCGGCCGATGATCTCGTGCGGCAACGTGCCGTCGATCAAAGTCACGCGGATCAGGTTCTTCTTGGCGGCCTCGACCGCCTTTTTGATCGCGTTCGGAACTTCCTTGGCCTTACCGGTTCCGAAGCCGACATGGCCCGCTTCGTCACCTACAACAACCAGCGCGGCGAACGAGAGATTCTTACCGCCCTTGACGACCTTGGTCACACGATTGACCGAGATCAGCTGGTCTTTCAGGATCAATCCGCTCGCTGAAATTCTCTGATTATTCGTTTTCATTATTCTCTTCCGTCTTGTTCAGCCCGGCCTCACGCGTCGCGTCGATCAAAGCCTTGACGCGCCCGTGGAAAACATACCCTCCGCGGTCGAAAACAACCTCGGAAACTCCCGCTTTGAGCGTGCGCTCGGCGATCGTCGCGCCGACCTTTTTGGCCGCCTCGATATTGCCGCCGGAGGTGAGCCCCATCGCCTTCTCGGTCGTCGAGGCCGCTGCCACCGTCTTGCCGCTGTCATCGTCGATGACCTGGGCGTAGATGTGGTTCAGGCTTCGGTAAACCGCGAGCCGCGGGCGTTCGGCCGTGCCGCGAACCTTCTTGCGAATCCGACTGTGCACGCCGCGACGGATCTCTGATCTGCTTTTCTGTGCCATAACTCTATCGATTTAGTGTCCCGAAACGCACAGCAGCGCGTTCCGCGACCGCAAATTATTTACCTGTCTTTCCGGGTTTCAACCGGTAATACTTGTCGGCATAGCGGATGCCCTTACCTTTGTAGGCGTCCGGCTTGCGGAGCCGGTTCAGCTCTGCCGCGACCTGTCCGAGCATCTGCTTGTCGATGCCGCTCAGCGTCAACGTCGTCTGATACTGATTGATCGACGTCTTCGTGTTCACGCGTTCCGCTTTGGCCTCGATTCCGTCCGGAAGGACGTATTCGACCGGGTGCGAATATCCGAGAGCGAAGACGATCTTCTTGCCTTGCACGTCGGCCTTGTAACCGACGCCGACGACGTCCATCTCTTTCGTGAATCCCTGGGTCACTCCGACGATCGCGTTGTTCGCGAGCGCGCGCGCCAATCCGTGGAATGCGCGGTCGTTGTCATTGCGGCGTTCCGCGACAAGCGTCCCTTCTTCCTGCTTGAAACTCACGCCGGCCGGGATCGGGGACTTGAGCACGCCCTTCGGACCTTTGACTTCTATTTCGTTTTCGCCAACCGTCACGGTGACTCCCGCCGGGATCGCGATCGGTTTTTTTCCTACTCGAGACATAAATTCATTTGGGATCTGGGATTTGGGATCGGGGATTTACTGCATTCCGCAATCCCAAATCCGCATTCCGAAATCGTTTAATAGACTTGTGCCAAAATCTCCCCGCCGACGTTTTCCTGGCGAGCCTTCTTGCCGCTCATCAAGCCGCGCGAAGTCGAGACGATGTTGATTCCGTATCCGCCGAGCACCCGCGGGATCTCGCCCGCGCCGACATAAACGCGGCGACCGGGGCGCGAGACACGCGACAGGTGCGTGATCGAGGAAACTCCCTTCGCGTCATAGCGAAGAAAGATCCGGATCATGTAGTTCGGGCCCTCGCCTTTGGTCACGAAGTTGTTGATGTATCCTTCCTCTTTCAGGATACGGGCTATCTCCAGTTTCAACTTCGAACCGGGAATATCCACACGGCTGTGCTTCGCTGCGATCGCGTTCCGCACGCGCGTGAGCATATCTGCTATTGGATCTGTCATTACTATTACTCCACCAATCCGATCTCGGACTTGGGATTCGGGATTTGGGATTTGATCCGATCCTTAATCCAAAATCTAAAATCTAGAATCTAAAATCGTCTTACCAGCTTGACTTAACAACGCCCGGGATCTGCCCCTGAAGAGCGAGTTCACGCAAAGCGACGCGCGAAATTCCGAACTTGCGCAGGTATCCGCGCGGGCGGCCCGTCTGCGAACAACGGTTGCGGACGCGAACCGGACTCGCATCACGCGGCATCTTCTGCAACTGAAGGACCGCTTCGTCGATCTGTTCCAACGACGAGTTCGGGTTACTGATCACCCTCTTGAGTTCAGCGCGGCGCTGCGCGTAACGCGCAACCTTCTCTTTGCGTTTGTTGTTCTGTACAACCTTACTGATCTTTGCCATATCGATTCAAAATCTGTTACTGCCGGAACGGCATGCCGAGCGCCTTCAACAGCGAGCGCGCCTGTTCGTCATTGGTCGCGGTGGTCACGATCGAAATGTTCATGCCGCGCGTCTTATCGACCTTGTTGAAGTCGATCTCCGGGAAGATCAACTGTTCGCGGATACCGAGCGTGTAGTTTCCGCGTCCGTCGAACGCCTTGCCCGAGATTCCGCGGAAGTCGCGCACACGCGGGAGCGCAACCGAGATCAGACGATCAAGGAATTCGTACATCCGTTCGCCGCGCAGCGTGACCATCGTTCCGATGTTCATTCCCTGGCGCAATTTGAACGCCGCGATCGATTTCTTCGCCTTCGTGACGACCGGTCTTTGTCCGGTCACCGACTTCAGCTCTTCAACCGCGGTATCGAGAACCTTCGAGTTCGCGATCGCTTCACCGACGCCCATGTTGACGACGATCTTTTCGACCTTCGGAATTCCCATCGGGTTCTCGATGCCGAACTCTTTCGCCAGTGCCGGCGCGATCTCGTTCTTGTATTTGTCTTTGAGTCTAGCCATTGCTTTCTAATTTTCGGAACGGGGATTTCGGATCGCGGATTGTCATCAGGTTATCCGAATTCCGAAATCCCATATCCCAAATATCGTTATTGTTCTTCCTCGGCTGCCTTGCGCGATGAGCGGGTGTACGGCGGATCGGCGATGACCTTGCCGCTCTTCGCGACGCGGACCTTTTTGCCGTCCTGGATCTCGATGCGTGCGCGGGTCGGTTTGCCGGTATCCGGATCGACGAGCGACACGTTGGAGACGTCAACCCAAGCTTCCTGCTCGATGATCCCGCCTTCGATTCCCATCTGCGGCTGCGCCTTCCGGTGGCGCTTGACGATCATTCCGCCTTCGACCTTGACCTTGCCGTTGCGCGGATCGACGGCGATGACCTTGCCGCGGAGCGGCTGGCGGTTGCCGTTGCTGTCAAAGCGGTTGTACTCTTTGCCCGCAATGAACACGACCTGATCGCCGCGCTTGATCTTGCTTTTGAATGCTCCTTTCTTAACCGTTTTCATGACTTAGATAACCTCCGGCGCGAGCGACACGATCTTCATGAAATTCTTCTCACGAAGCTCGCGGGCGACGGGTCCGAAAACACGGGTCCCGATCGGCGTCCCGTCGTCCTTGATGAGGACGGCGGCGTTCTCGTCGAACCGAATATACGTCCCGTCCTTGCGGCGGACCTCCTTGCGGGTCCTCACGATCACCGCGTTGTAAACCTTTCCTTTCTTGACGGTTCCGTCCGGCGATGCTTCCTTCACCGTGACTTTGATCTTGTCGCCGAGATGCGCGATCTTTCCCGTCGATCCGCCGATCGGCATGATCATGACGACGCGCTTTGCTCCCGAATTGTCTGCGACCGCCAAAGAGGTCTGCATTTGAATCATAACTATTCCACTCCGTTCGAGTTAAGGAAGTTTGGGAAGTCCCGGAAGTGGGGAAAGATCTTCCCAAACTTCCAAAACGTCCAGAACTTACTTCTGTGCTTTCTGAATGATCTCAACCACGCGCCAGCGCTTGCGGGCCGACAACGGACGGGTCTCGACGATCCGGACCTTGTCGCCGATCCCGGCGCCCAGTTCGTCGTGCGCCATGAAATTCTTGCGGCGCTTCACGTACTTGCGATAGATCGGATGCTTGATCAGGCGGTCGACACGAACGACGACGGTCTTCGTCATCTTGTCCGACGACACGACACCCACGCGTTCCGCGCGCTTGCTCGCCGGGCGCTGCCCGGGCTCACCGGCAACCGGCGCTTCCGTGCTCGCATCCTTCGCTTTCGATTTCGCCGCGGCTTTCTTCGCAGGCTTCTCGGGCTCGGCTACGACTTCCGCTTCGGCTTCGGCTTCGGCCACGACCGGCGCGGTCTCGACGACAGTCTCCGCGGCTTCAACCGTCTCGACCGGCGTTTCTTCGCTCACCGCTTCTGTCTCGGCGCCTTCCGCGGCGACGATCTCTTCAGTTTCCTCTTTCTTCTTTCTCGGCATGTTCTTATTTCAACCTTCTACGCCTGAGCTTCGTTCGCTTCGCTCTCTTTCTGGCGAATCAGCGTGAATACGCGCGCCAGGGTCTTCTTTTCACGGCGAATATCATTAATCGTATCGCCGACACCCAAACTCTTGCGGAACTTCAGGCGAAAGAGCGATTCCTTCAAGGCATCGGCCTGATCGCGAAGTTCGCTGATGTTCATCTCACGAAGCTGTTCCAACTGTTCGTTACGTTTCATTGCTTAAACAACGCCTCCTTCCAGATCGGCGCGGGTCACGAACTTCACTTTGATCGGAAGTTTCTGTGCCGCGAGCCGCATCGCTTCGCGCGCGAGTTCTTCGCTGACACCCTGAATTTCGTACAGGATGCGACCCGGTTTGACGACTGCCACCCAATGATCGGGCGCGCCCTTTCCGCTACCCATACGGGTTTCAGCCGGTTTCTTCGTAATCGGTTTGTCCGGGAACATCCGGATCCAGACCTTTCCGCCGCGCTTGATATGGCGGGTCATCGCGATACGGGCCGCTTCGATCTGCCGGTCCGTGATCCATCCCGCTTCCAGAGTCTTGAGACCAAAGTCACCAAAGTTGATCTTTTCGCCGCGCGTCGCTTTTCCGCGCATGCGGCCTTTCATCACCCTTCGGTGCTTGACCTTTTTCGGCATCAACATAACTTAATCACCCTCATCACGGCCGATCTCATTGAACGGCCGAATACTTCTTCAAAAAATTCGTTACTGGCGGCGCGGACGCGGCGGGCGACGATCGCCTCTGCCTCCGCCCTGAACCTTCGGCTCATTGATCGGATCGGTGGTCGTTCCGCGCGCGATCGACGCGTTCGGATCGAGGATCTCACCGCGGTAGATCCAAACCTTGACGCCGATGATGCCGAACGTCGTGTTCGCTTCAGCGAATCCGTAGTCGATGTCGGCACGGAGCGTGTGCAGCGGAAGACGGCCTTCAAGGCTCCACTCGGTGCGCGCGATCTCGGCTCCGTTCAAACGGCCGGCGCACATCACCTTGATGCCCTGTGCGCCGAAGCGCTGGGATTCTTCCATCGTCTTTTTCATCGCGCGGCGAAAAGCAATGCGCTTCTCGAGCTGCTGGGCGATCTTCTCGGCCTGAAGCTGCGCGTTGAGCTCGGGCTTCTGGATCTCCTGGATCGAAACGATGACCTCGCGTCCGGTCTTCTTCGAAAGATCTTCGCGGAGCTTTTCGATCTCAGCACCCTTGCGGCCGATGATGATGCCCGGACGCGAGGTGTAGATGATGATCTTGAGCCGATTGGCCGCACGCTCGACGTCGATGTGCGAAACTCCCGCGCCCGTGAACCGTTTCTTGAGATCGCGCTTCAGCTGAAGGTCTTCCGCGAGAAATTCGGCGAATTCCTTCTTCGCGTACCAGTGCGAATGCCAGTCCTTGTTGTAACCGACCCGAAAGCCGTATGGATGAACTTTCTGTCCCATAATGAAATTCTCTTAAGCCTTTTCAGTCTCCGTCTCGACCGGAGCAACCGCTTCCGCCGGAGCTTCCGTCACCGCCGCCGGCTCTTCCGCCGGTTCGGCCTTCGCCTTCTTCGTTTTCTTCGGCTCCTTCGCCGCGTCCTTCTTGGCCGCCGGTTTGGCCGCTGCCTTGGGCGCCGTCTCCTTCTTCGGAGCCTCCGCCGCCGGCTTTTCCTTCTTCACTTTTTTCTCGGCTTCCTCGCTGGAAACCTCGATCGTGATGTGGCAGTAGTGACGCTGTTCACGATAGGCGCGTCCCTGCGGAGCCGGCCGCATGCGACGGCGATGCTTCGTGGGCCCCATATCGACAAAGCAGCTCTTCACCCAGAGATCGTCCGGATCGATGGCAATATTCTGCTGCTCCGCCTTGTAGGTCGCGTTCGCGATCGCCGAATCGAGACACTTCATGATCGGCTCGGCCGCGCGCTTGTCGGTGAACTTCAGGATCGCGAGCGCCTGTGAAACGTTGCGCCCACGGATCAGGTCGATCACCAGGCGCGCCTTGCGCGGGGATCCCTTCAAATACTTTGTTTTGGCAATTGCTTCCATAAACTTATCTTCTATCTGCGATTTCCGACCTGCGATCCGCGATGGCTACTGCCAACCCTCAACCCCAAAACCGAAATCCCAAATGTTGCTATCTTCTCTTCGCCGCTTTTTCGGCCTTTGTTCCCGGATGGCCCTTATAGGTCCGCGTCGGGGAAAATTCGCCGAGTTTGTGTCCGACCATGTTCTCGGTGATGTAAACCGGGATGTGTCGTTTTCCGTTGTGGACGCCGAAGGTCAAACCGACCATTTCCGGCGTGATCGTCGAACGGCGCGACCAGGTCTTGATCGCCTGCGGCTTGCTGCCGGTTTCGCGGATCTTTCTCAAAACCCGCTGGACACTGAGATCGATAAACGGTCCTTTCTTTAGTGAACGTGGCATATGTCAATTTTGGATTTGGGAATTTGGATTTGGGATCTGCTTCAATCGCAAATCACCGATCCGAAGTCCCAAATGCGTTACTTCTTCCTTCGGTCGCGAACGATCATGTTCTGCGTCCGCTTGTTCTTACGGGTCTTGTATCCGCGCGTCGGCTGTCCCCACGGCGTCACCGGATGACGTCCGCCCGAGGTCTTACCTTCACCACCGCCGTGCGGGTGATCGACCGGGTTCATCGCAACGCCGCGAACCTTCGGACGGCGACCCATCCACCGCGTGCGTCCGGCCTTTCCGAGCGAAACGTTCTCGTGCTCGACGTTGCCGACCTGTCCGACAGTCGCCATGCAGACGACCGGGACGCGGCGAACTTCGCCCGAGGGCATGCGGAGCAGTGCAAAATCGCCTTCCTTGGCGACGAGCTGGGCAAATCCGCCGGCCGCGCGAACCATCTGTCCGCCTTTTCCGGGACGGAGCTCGATGTTGTGGAGTTCCGTTCCAAGCGGGATGTTCTTGATCGGCAGCGCGTTTCCGGGAAGAATGTCCGCTTCCGCACCGCTCAGAACCGTCGCTCCGACCTTGAGTCCGACGGGCGCGATGATGTAACGCTTCTCGCCGTCAAGATAGGTAATGAGCGCGATATGCGCCGAACGGTTCGGATCGTACTCGATCTGCGAAACCTTTCCCGGGATCCCGATCTTGTTGCGCTTGAAATCGATGATCCGGTAAAAGCGCTTGTGACCGCCGCCGCGACGGCGAACCGTGATGCGGCCGTCGCTGTTGCGACCGGAGATTCTCTTTTTTGACTCGAGCAAAGATTTTTCGGGTTTTGCGTTCGGAGTCAGTTCATCCCGCGTCAGATAAGTCTGATAGCGCCTCGCGGGTGATGTCGGTTTTAATTTCTTGATACCCATAATCTCATTTCCGATTTTCGATTTCGGATTTGCGATTGATCACCAATCCAAAATCCAAAATCAAAAATCCAAAATCCCTAAATTGCTTCCGCGTAATCGACCATCGGCTGGCCCTTCTTGAGCGTGACGTACGCCTTTTTCCAGTCCGGACGGCGACCTTCGTAACGGCCGCGACGCTTCATCTTGCCTTCGTACTGCACGGTGCGGACCTTGTCGACCTTGACGCCGAAGATCTCCTCGACAGCGTTCCTGATGTCTTCCTTGCCGGCCTTCGTGTTGACGCGGAACGTCAGCACCTGCGCGTCGCCTTCTTCGCTCGTCGCTTCCTTCAGCAGCACCGATTTTTCGGTGACGACCGGCGACTTCAAAACGTCCCAAACACTAAGCTTATTCATTACTCGTCGCCTCCTCGCTCACGACCGCCTCGGCGGCTTCTTCCTTCTTCGCTTTCGGCTTGGCGGCCTTTTTCGGCTTCGGCGCCTCTTCAACGGCGACCGGCGCGGCCTCGACATTGCGGCCCTCGCGCTTCGGATCGAGCAACTGATCGAGTTCCTCCGCCGCCGACTTCGAAAGAACGAGCTTCTCGTGATAAATGATGTCGTAGATGTTCAGACCGAACGCGTTCGTGACCTTCGTCTTCTTCACGTTCCGCGCCGACATGACGAGATTCGCGTTGTCGAGCGAATCGACGAACAATGTCTTCGAAGCCTTCTTCACATCCGCCAATCCGAGCGTCTGGAGAGCCGAGACGAAGTCCTTCGTCTTGATCTGTGCGAACACAAGCTCGTCGATGACGATGATGTTGCCCTCGCGAAGCCTTTCAGAAAGCGCCGAACGCAGCGCACCGCGGCGCATCTTCTTCGGTAGACTGTACGACCAGTCGCGGGGCTGCGGTCCATGAACGTTACCGCCGCCTTTCCACAGCGGCGAGCGCAGCGACGCGATGCGCGCGCGGCCCGTTCCCTTCTGCTTCCAAAGCTTGCGACCCGATCCCGAAACGTTTCCGCGGGTTTTCGTCGCCGAAGTTCCCTGGCGGGCGTTCGAAAGATAGTTCTTGACCGCCGCGTGGATCAGACCCTCGTTCAGATCGGCGCCAAACACCGCATCCGAAAGCGTCACTTCACCGACTTCCTTGTTCTTCAAATTGCGAACCTTTACGGTAGGCATAATTTCAACTCCGTTCTCTGTTGCGGCTCAAGCGTCCGCATCGTTGCTAAACCGATTTCTTCACCACTACGAGACTGCCGTTCGCACCCGGAACCGCACCGCGGATCATGATCAGGTTGTTTTCGGCGTCGACCTTCGCGACCGTCAGGCCCTTGACCGTGACGCGTGCGTCGCCCATGTGTCCGGACGATTTCGTTCCCTTGATGACGCGCGACGGGTAGGCCGATTGCCCGATCGAACCCGGTGCGCGAACCGACATCGAGCCGTGTGACTCGGGTCCGCGATGGAACTTGTGGCGCTTGATCGTGCCGGCGAAACCGCGTCCCTTCGAGCGGCCGACGACCTCGATCCGGTCACCGTCCGTGAAGAGATCGGCCTTGACCTGATCGCCGACGCTGACCTCAGCCTCGCCGTCAAGCCTGATCTCGCGCAGCACGCGGGTCGGCGGCAATCCGTTGCCGGTCTTTTCGAAGTGACCGCGCATCGGCTTGCTGACGTTCTTCAGTTTGATCGGGTTATCCTCGACCAGACCGAGCTGGACCGCGTTGTAGCCGTCACGTCCGGCCGCGCTTTTCGTTTGGACGACGACGCACGGACCGGCCTTGATCACCGTCACCGGTGTCACCGTACCGTCTTCCGCAAACAGCTGCGTCATTCCAAGTTTTCTGCCAATGATTCCGCTTATCATATTTTCGATTTTAGATTTTCGACTTGCGACTGTTGGATCTGGAGCACCGAATTTCGCCGGCTCAAATCGAAAATCGCAAATTGCAAATCGTAAATTCCTTAGCTTTTGCCAAACGCCTTGATCTCAACGTCAACGCCCGCGGGCAAATCCAATTTCATCAGAGCGTCAACCGTTTCCGCGGTCGGATCCAGGATGTCCATCAAGCGCTTGTGAGTCCGGATCTCGAACTGTTCACGCGACTTCTTGTCGACGTGCGGCGAACGGAGAACCGTCCACTTGTTCTTGATCGTCGGAAGCGGGATCGGGCCGGCAACACGTGCGCCGGTGCGCTTCGCGGTTTCGACGATCTCGAGCGTCGATTGATCAAGGACGCGGTGATCGTAAGCTTTCAGCTTGATGCGGATTTTTTCGTTCAACATAAAATTCAGTGGTCAGTAGCCGGTGGTCAGTGGCCAGTGCTGAACACTGACCACCGACCGCAGTCTACTGCTAACTACTCAACAATATCGGACACCGTACCGGCGCCGACCGTGCGGCCGCCTTCGCGGATAGCGAAACGGAGTCCCTTTTCCATCGCGATCGGAGCGATCAGCTCGATCTCCATCTGGATGTTGTCGCCCGGCATCACCATCTCGACTCCCGCCGGCAGGTTCGCCACGCCCGTGACGTCCGTCGTGCGGAAATAGAACTGCGGACGGTAG
>JAKOSS010000373.1 GCA_029777145.1 Acidobacteriota bacterium
ATGAAGGACGGCACCGGCGTGATCTACACGAAAGGCGGCAAGGTCGTCGTCGATCCGGATGGCTGGGTCCTTAAGGCAGAATAGAAAGGGGAAAAGGGAAAAGGGGGAAAAGGGGAAGCGTGTCAGTACCGCCTGCGTGAGAGGCTGTGTCAAAAGTCACCTCCCAAAGGTCTTTCATGAATTGCCGTTCGTTTTAACGAATGGATCGGGACAGTATGAAAAAGCCCGGCTTTAGCCGAATCCTCGGGCTAAAGCCCGTCATTACTGAACTTATCCGCATCCGTCAGCTGAAGCAGACGGCAATTCAAAAGGAGATTGCCAACTTTTGCTCCACCCAAAAATCACGATATCGAAGTTCTGACACAGCCTCGTGAGCGGGCGGCAAATGTGAACAGTGGTCGGTGGTTAGTGGTCGGTGGTCGGTTGTCAGTACCGCCTGCGTGAGCGGGCGGCAGATCAGGCTGTCAGTACCACCTGCGTGAGCGGGCGGCAGATTGGGTCGTCAGTACCGCCTGCGTGAGCGGGCTGCAGATCAGGCTGTCAGTACCGCCTGCGTGAGCGGGCGGCAGATCCGGAGTCCGAGTGGGGGATCGCAAACCGGCTCGCCCGTACCCCCAAGTACTGATTTGCTGGTCGCTACCGCTCCCGGTTCCGACTCGCGCTTCCCAAACATCCCGAACTTCCCGAACTTTCAGTCACGCGGTTTCTCACCCAACGTCGGTGGTTCTGCGGGATCGAATTCGTCGCCGAACGTGAGATCGAACTTGTCGAATCCTTCCTTATTGAGTTCATCGATCAGCTTCTCAAAGTCCTCGACCACGATTCCGGCCGCTTTGTACTCTTCGATCTTCTTCGCCGGGAGAGCGAACGTGAGCGTCATCTCAATCTCGTTGGTACCTTCACGCGTCACGCCGTTCTTTTCGCGGTCGGCCCGAACATCTTTCAGTATCTTGAGCAACGCCGGGAACGAGTCGTAGTCTTCCCGGTTAAGCTTGAATCGATCGGGCGAACCGTCAAATTCGATAACGAGCACGAGCGGATTGGGTTTCAGGATATCCGCCGTCCGCGGAGGCCTGACAACGACTCCTTTCTTTGCAAGACGTTCGGTCAAAACGTCCTTTGAAAGCGGCGTTTTTGCCGCCGGCGTCTTCGGCGGGTCGGAGACGGCAGTCTGCTTGGGAGCAGACGACTGACAGCCGGTGGCAAACAAGATCAGTGACAAGGCTACAACGACGACCGTTCTTTTCATACAGGTTCTCCTTCGGTTTGTAGGAGTATTTTAGAACGATTTCGATATTTCACAACGATCATCTTTCAATCGTCTGAACTCGCGCTGATTCCCCTTCAAATTGATCCGTCCATCCGCAAGATCCGCGGCTGATTCGTACTGGGCACGATCCGGATCGAATCCATACGGTTTGTACGGTGCGACTCGTTGCTGTTACGCTCGAAATCGATGGCAACGTATGCTGATCTCAAACTCGCGCACCGGATCTTCATGCGCCGCTATCCGTTTTCAAAGTACGCGATCAAACACGTTTCCGGCGCGGCGATGCGGAAACCGCTCGCCGAATCTCGCGTCGCGCTTGTAACTTCCGCCGGACTAAGGCTTGGATCGCACGACGCGTTCGATCGCTTGATCCGAACCGGCGACTCATCGTTTCGCGAGATCCCGAACGACGTCGATGTCCGCGGGCTCATCGAGGATCACAAAAGTTCAGCGTTCGATCACGCGGGCGTCGCCGCCGACCAAAATCTCGCCTTTCCGCTCGATCGATTCCGCGAACTTGCCGCCGCAGGCGAAATCGGTGAACTCAATCACCGTCACTTTTCGTTCATGGGTTCGATCATCGGTCCGGAGCGTTTGATCGGTGAATCGGCGCCGGCGATCGCAGATCTCTTGGTCGCCGACGAGGTCGATTGCGTATTTCTCACACCGGTCTGACCGATGTGCGTCCAGACGGTCGGTCTGGTCCAGGCCGAGATCGAGATGCGCGGCATTCCGACAGTCTCGATCTCGCTACTCAAGGAAGTCACCTCGATCCTGCGTCCGCCGCGCGCGTTGTTCGTCCCGTTCCCGATGGGTTATCCGCTCGGCGCGCCGAACGATCCCGAGATCCAACTATCCGTAATAAGGCAGGCACTTGCGTCGCTGGCGAAGGAAGAAACGCCGCTTCTCGCGGAATTTGAACCTGAAAGTCATCACTGAACGACGATGCAATGACGAAGCCCGGAATTGTAAAAGAACGCCCTGAATTTAACCTCCTGACCTTCGGATAATTTCTCGAACGAGGCAGTGTTCCCCTCATCCGGATAACAAGTTACCCAGTCATCTTTGCCGACCTGAAGGTATGTTTTCGCTGACCCGATGGACTTCACGTTCCCGGTCAACTCAAGCACTTTGCCGCTGTATTTTTTCCGATTCTTGTCTCGGATCGTGGACGAAACCCGGTAATTTTCGACCTCGTTGTAATAATCCTGAGCCGAAAGGGAGTAGTCGGCGGGCTCGTCGGGCGAGATCGCCGGCTGCTTGTCAACCAGGATGCAGTTTACGAGATCCATGCCGATACCGATCTTCGTCCCGCAGTTGACGGTCACCCGTTCATCGTCCGTGAGTTGATTTCCTTTCGAAGCGTCGGAAGGCGAGAAGTTGATGACAACTTGGGAATCGATCGTCCTGAGCGACGTATAGCTACCGAATTTGTAGATCCGGCCTTTGATCTCGACGATCTTGTTTTCGTATTTCCTACGCATCTCGTCGAGCGATAGCAACTCGTCCTTTTTGAAATCATCCGATGAGATCCGAATATCAGGCGATTTCGACGTCGTCGGGGACGTTGAACTGTTTGACGACCTTTGCGCATCGGCGATGTCGCGTCCGTTGCGATTTTGCGGTGATCCGAAGACCGCGTACGTGACGCCGAAAACCAACAGGCCTCCGAGGACGAGAACAACGCTCGCCAAGGCGCTCGCGAACGCGAGCTTTGAACTTTGGACCGGTGTCGGGGCGGCGTTCGGTGTCAGGTCGCGTCCCGCCTCGAACCTGAACCCGAACGAAACGAGGTCCTTCAATTCTGTCGAACCCTCATAGAGCTTCTTTGCCGGAATTCGTTCGAGCAACTCGCAAACGGTCGGGAAATTGCCGATCGCGGACGGGACAGTCGCCCTTCCGTTCGCAAACACAAGCGTAATGTATTGGAGTTTTACGGCCCGGTCGTCGGCGATCATCGCCCTCCAGACAAGCTTCCAGATCATCTGCGTGACGAGACGCAGAAGCAGGCCGGATCCGACGGCCGTCGAGCGCGCTTTGACAAAGTCGACATGGCGCAGATCCTTCCATTCATACTCTCGGCCGCCGATCGTCTTCAACCCTGACTGGTTGAATTCGGCCACGTTTCGGCGCGCCGAAAAATAACGAATAAGAAGTGCAAGCATCAGGAACGGGGTCAGGATCACGAGCATGAGTCCTCCCAGCAACGTGATGCCGAACATCCCCTCCGTGTGCAGCAGGTGTCCGCCGATGATTCCGATGAGCATCGGAAGTACGCCGAGTACGAAGATCGTCCCGAAGATCAGGGCGACAGCAGTGCCCGCCGAAGCGTTCGCGACGGAAATCCGCATCGGGAGATTTCGTTTTGCCCAATCCGCGATCCCGATCGGCGGTTGTGCCGGCGCCTGAAATATGCTCCCCAGCGGCAGCCACTGCGTCCCGCCCTGAACATATCCCAAATCTCCGGCGACCAATTCGCCCCGGTTCAGCATCGCGAGCACCTGCGTCGCCTCGAGCGGGCCGATCTGTTGATTGTTTTTCGACACGAACATCTGCATTTCAGTTTCCTCCTCCTTCGCAAACACGTTGCTGTTCCGATAAGCGGAATCGGCGAAAATATTTCGTCCGTCTTTTTGAAAGGTAGTGGAATTGAGCGGATTTCGGGTTGGCGAAGAAACAAGTTATTCTTTTTGTTTGCGGTGCGGCAGAAGAAATCGTCCGATGTCATCTTCCGAACCGGGA
>JAKOSS010000374.1 GCA_029777145.1 Acidobacteriota bacterium
CATTCATACGCAAACTCAACGACCGCAACGACGGTTTCGTCTACAGTCTGCCGACCGAGGCGGAATGGGAACTTGCGTGCCGTGCGGGAACGACCGGTGACTTCTCGGGAACGGGAATTCCCGACGAGATGGGCTGGTTCTCTGAGAACTCGAACGACCAAATCCACCCGGTCGCCCAGAAAAAGCCGAATGCCTACGGACTTTTCGATATGCACGGCAATGTTTATGAGTGGTGCGAGGACGTATTCAACGATGAAGGTTACGACGGATCGCCAACGGACGGATCCGCGAATACAACGATCGGAGACAAACGTCAGCGCGTGCTGCGCGGCGGTTCATCGATGCTCAGTCCAAAGGAAACGAGGTCGGGCGCGCGTGACGGAAACTTGAGGGAACAACGATCTGCCAATTCCGGGCACTTCGGTTTTCGAATACTGGCGCGAGTCAAATAAGTCGCGGAACGGCGAAGTATGAATGGAATCGCGCCGTTCGATCATTTTCCGATACAAAATGTCGAGAAGATCCGTGTGAGCATATCTTCGGTCGTCGTCTCGCCGGTGATCTCGCCGAGAAAACGGATCGCATTGTGCAGGCCGACGAGAACGATCTCTTCGCTCAGCTTCTGATCGAGCAATCCGATCGAGTTTTCGATCTCGTCCGCCGTGCGTTCGAGCAGATCAAAGTGGCGCGCATCCGAGATCAGGAACGAACCGGGTTCCACCTCGTCCTTATGAAACGGATCGACGATCGCGTACTCAAGGCCGTCTAGATTCTCACCGGTTTTGGCTGAGACCGTGACGATGTCGGATCGGTGGCCGGCAATCTTCGATTCGACGTCTGACGGCATACCGAGATCGATCTTGTTGACGACGATCAGATGGTTCAACGTCTCGATCGATCTCCAGATCTCCTCGTCCTCCGCGGTGAATCCGACCGTTGCGTCCAAGAGCAAAATCACGAGATCGGCGTCGGCCATCGTCAGACGCGAACGCTCGACACCGATACTTTCGACCGTGTCCTCGGTCTCGCGAAGACCGGCGGTATCGATCAGAGAGATCGGGATATTTCCGATTACGAGTTTTTCGTGCAGCTGATCGCGAGTCGTCCCGGGAATCTCGGTGACGATCGCACGTTCGTGACCCAGCAACGCATTGAAAAGACTGGATTTTCCGACGTTCGGACGGCCGACCAACGCAACCTTCAATCCCTCGCGCAGCAAACGGCCGGCGCAAAAGGTCGCCGCGAACTCGCGCGACCTGCGGGCGATGTCGGCAAGGCGTTTGCGGATCTGTTCGGATTGAGTTTCGGGAAGGTCGTCTTCGACAAACTCGAGCGAAGATTCAAGCACGACGATGACGTCGAGAAGATTGTCCTTGAGCGGCTGAAGCCTGTTCGACAATTCGCCCTCAAGCTGTCGAACGGACTGCCTCGCGGCCGCGACCGTTTGCGAATCGATGAGATCGCGGACCGCTTCTGCCTGCGAAAGGTTCATCTGTCCGTTGGCCAGCGCGCGCAACGAAAACTCGCCCGGATCCGCCATCCGCGCGCCGGCCTTCAGACAAAGATCGATCACCTGGCGCAATACGACGGGCGAACCATGGCAGGCAAGCTCGATAACGTCCTCACCGGTAAATGAGTGCGGGTCCTTGAAATAGGTAACGACCGCTTCGTCCAAGGTTTCGGCAGAAATTGGTTCAACGATCTTGGCGAGGGTCGAACGCCGAACAGCGAATTCCGAGTCGGCGCGGCCGGTCAGACGCATGGCGATCGCGAGCGAGTCCGGCCCGCTCAACCGAACGACGCCGATCCCGCTCCTGCCGACGGGTGTTGCCAATGCGACGATCGTATCCATGTGTTCTGCCAAAAGATACGACCACGAAGAACACGAATCAACACGAAATCGGTTCGTGGATACGCGTTGCTTCGTGGTCGGCGTGAAACGAAGAAACTCTCGAAAGTCTGTTACTTGAGGCGAACCTGAAGTCGCCGGTCGCGTCCGTCCCCGACTGATTCCGTATCAAGATCCTCTTCCGCCTGCAGCGTCAGATGGATCACGCGCCTTTCCGTAGAGTTCAGTTTTCCGAAAGTGAACGGACGTCCGTTTTTGCGAACATTTTGCGCCGCAAATCTCGCCATCGCCTGGAGTTCCGCCTTGCGTGTCCGGCGAAATCCGTCGGCATCGCAGACGAACCGCTGGCTTCGTTCGAGCTCCCGTCCGAATATCTGAAACAAGATCGTCTCGAACGCGTCGAGCATCTCGCCGTTCTCATTCAGAAGAAACGGAACGTCGTGGCCTTTCAGATTGAACATGCAACCTTCGTCGGTCCATTCGGACGACACCGACAGATCGAATCCGAGATCGGCAACCAATTCCGACAAGAATTCCTCCGCCTGCTGACACTTTTCGTTCATACTTCCTCCAAACAATGCGGCAACCTTACTGTGATGCCGGCAACGACGTCTTCACCTTCTTCGCATTCTTCGGAACGTCGTCGACGACCTCTTCCTTCGGCGGTTCATGCGTCTTGTTCCAGCGATTGATGACCATTTGCTGACCGAAACTCACGATGTTTCCGAAGAACCAGTACACCAGCAATCCGGCCGGCGCGCCCCACATGACATAAAGCATCATCACCGGCATCAGATACGTCATCATCTTCTGCTGCATCTGCTGCTC
>JAKOSS010000375.1 GCA_029777145.1 Acidobacteriota bacterium
CGCGATCCAGCTCGCGACGCAGGTCGGGATCGATCCGCGGGCCCTCGTCATGGGGGTCGCGTTCGCGACGTCGCTGTCGTTCATCACGCCGCTCGGGCATCCGGTCAACATCATGGTCATGAGTCCCGGCGGTTACAATTTCCGCGACTTCATGCGCGTCGGACTGCCGCTCGCGCTTGTGCTCTTCGTCGCGACGATGATCCTTCTTCCGCTTGTTTGGAAATTCTGACCTTGGAACAATTGGCCGCGGATTACGCAGATTACACAGATGAGGAAACATCCGTGCATTTCCGCGATTATCCGCGGCGAAAAGTCGTCTCATTCGGAGAAAGCTTGGCGGTCTTCGCGGGCTTTGCGTGAAGTCATCGAGACCGCTTTTTGATCCGTTCGATCGTCTTCTCGTTCGTCAGTTCGCGGAGCGCATCGGCGGCGATCCAACGCGCCGGGCGCGTGCCTTGTTCGCGGATACGAAACGCCGCCTTGATCGCCTTTTCATGCAAATACATGCTTCGTTTCCCGATCGAACGCAGCGACCAGTTGACCGCCTTTTTGATGAAGTTGCGATCATCGTCCGATTTGGATTCGAGGACCGGAAGGAATTCGGCGATCACATCGTCGCTGATCTTTTTGTCGTGGACCGCGAGCCATGCCATGAGCACGATCCCGGCGCGCTTCACGAACTCCTCTTCGCGTTCTGACCATTCGTAGGCCTTATCGTATGCGAACGGCGTGTACGAAAAAAGACTGCCGCAGGTCGAGTCGCAGATCGCCCAGTTGTCGAAGTCGGCGACCCAATCGTCCATTTGTTCCAGGGTGACAAGTTTCGGGTCGTCAATCAGGACCGCAACGATCCGGACGTCATGAATTCCGGTCTGCCATAACGCCAAAGCGAGCGAATGGCGGTCGTTCGTATGCTTTTTGATCCGTTTTGCGAGATCGCGGAGTTGCGGCGCCGCGACGCCGAACGCCTTCTTTGTGACGATTCCGAACCGCGCCATGCCCGCGACGTTCGCCGGATCGCCGAGATTTTGGAGTTCAAGGACGATGGCGTCGACGTTCATCAGTCGAGTTTGCTTTTGAGGACCTCGCAAGTCTGGTTCGAACGGAATTCGTGCAGTTTCGCCCGCAGTTCCGGACGCGAATTGGCGAGAATGGAAACCGCGAGCAGCGCCGCGTTCTTGGCGCCGGCAGTTCCGATCGCCAGTGTCCCGACCGGAATTCCGGCCGGCATCTGGACGATCGAAAGCAGGGAATCCATTCCCGAAAGTGCCTTGCTTTGGACCGGTACGCCGAGCACCGGAAGCACGGTCTGCGACGCGCACATACCGGGAAGATGTGCCGCGCCGCCCGCGCCGGCGATCACTACTTCGACGCCGCGAGACTCGGCGGATTTCGCGAATTCAAAAAGAAGATCGGGCGTTCGGTGAGCCGACACGACCTTGCATTCGTGATCGACGCCGAATCGGTCGAGAATCGCGGAGGCGTTCTTCATCGTCTCCCAGTCGGACGTGCTGCCCATGATGATCGAGACAATCGGGTTGGCGGAGCTTTTCATAAATCTTCAACGTCGCAGTCGCTGTAATTTTAACCCAATTTCCGCCTCAGGGCTCAACGACGTCAGATTCGAGCTCCTCACTTCATCTCCCGGATCGATCTCTCGAGCTTCGCGGCAAGGTCCGCATCGAGCTTCAAAAGAGCCTGATATTGCTCGTTCGCCAAGTCGCGGTCTCCGAGATTGACGTAGCAAAGTCCGAGTCCGTAATAGGCGTCGGCTCGCTTCGGATCGTTCGTGATCGCCGTCCGGTAGTACGGAATCGCGGCGGAAAAGCGTCGGACATTCAGGTACGCGTCCGCCAGATAAACGTTTCCGGTCACATAACTCGGTCTCAAATCGACGGCGCGCTTGTAATGCGGGATCGACTGTTCGTACAGGTTCTGATTGTAGTACGCGTTGCCGATTCCGAGATGCGCCTCGACGTAGCCCGGATCGATCCTGACCGCTTCGGTATAGGCATTGATCCCGTCGGCGAACATTGATTTGTCGAGATAAAGATCGCCGAGCAGTTTGTACGCCGCCGCGAGGTCAGGCTTGAGCTTCACCGCCGCACGCAGCGTCGCGATCGCCTCGTCGGCACGTCCGAGGTCCTGATACAACTTCGCGAGCTCGAACTGCGCCCAGCCGTTGGTTATGCCGAGTTCGACGGCACGCTCGTAGGAAGTCCGCGCCTTGTCCTGATTCTTGATGCCGCTGTAAGCCAGACCCAGCCGATAATAGCCGGAGGCGTAATCCGGACGAATTCTCACGCACTGTTCGAACGCCTTGATGGCATCCGAATACAACCTTTTCCGGTAATGCGCGACTCCGAGCTCGAAATACGCCGAACTGTTGTCCGGCTCGATCTCGATCGCTTTCTGATACGCGGCGATCGCCTCGCTGTACTTGTCCTCGTAATCGAGCGCGTTTCCAAGCTGGATCCACGCGTTCGCGTAGTTGGGATTGATCCGGATCGCGCTCCGGAAATAGTCGATCGCTGAATCGTAGCGTTCGAGACGGTAGTGACAAAGTCCGATGTTGTATAACGCGCTGTAATTCGACGGATTCGCGTCGACCGCCTTTTGGAACCAGACGATCGCTTCATCATAACGTT
Organism: Acidobacteriota bacterium; assembly: GCA_029777145.1. Next base: position 2,649 of record JAKOSS010000375.1, read on the forward strand.
CGGCGTTGAATTCGGCGAGACCCTTTTGGAACGGATCCGACTGGGCGAGCCCAACGGACGCGAATATCGTCAACAGGAGAATCTTGCAGAAGATCAGCCTTTTCATGGTTCTTTCCTCCCGACTTCGAACGGGCAACTGACGTGCCGAACTGAAGTCGGGGAAAATCGAACAATTCGGACAAATCACTGAGTCGAATTTACCATTTCACCGGTATCAATCGCCCACTGATCCAAAGGGCTGTCAAAACATGAAAAGGACGGCGCGGAGGCCCTGCGCCGTCCCCGATCAGGAAGGTCTCAACACCTACCTGATAAAGGCACCCGGAACCGGTATGTCGCCGTCGGCCCCGAACGGGATGACGGTGAAGCCGGCGCTCGAGCGCCTCAAGTACCACTTGCCGTCCGACGGCCTGAAGACGGCGCCGTCGACAATTCCGTCGCCGTCGAAATCACCCGCTGCCGGAATGTCGGTCGCGAGCCCGAACGGGAACGAGAAGTACGAGTAGTCCTCGCTCCGCTGGATATACCAGTTGCCCTCCCACGGCCGGTAGATCGCGACGTCGGCCTTGCCGTCGCCGGTGTAGTCGCCCGGAACGTTCTTGTCCGTATCGTTCCCGAACGTGAAGACGATCAGGCCGTCGTGCGTGCGGTTGATCCACCACTGGCCGTTCGACGGCCGGTAGATCGCGATGTCGACCTTGCCGTCGCCGTCGTAGTCGGCGGGAACGGGCTTGTCGGTCGGGAAGCCGAACCGTTCCTGGATCAGACCGCCGGTCGATTTGGCGACGTACCAAGTTCCGGTCGACGGCCTGAAAACGGCCGGATCGGCGATGCCGTCGCCGTCATAGTCGGCGGGAACGGGCAGATCGCCGGTCGTTCCGAACGGGAACGAATAGTACGACCAGTCCTCGCTGCGGAGAATGTACCAGTTGCTGTTCGACGGGCGGAAGAATGCGAAGTCGGCGAGGCCGTCGCCGGTGAAGTCCTCAGCGACGATCGTGTCGGTCGGCGTTCCGAACTGGGCGGCGTAGTTGGCGCCGTCGAGCGATCTCAGGAACCACCATTCGGATCCGGTCGCTCCGGCCGGGCGGTAGATCGAGAGATCGGAGATCAGATCGCCGTCGAAGTCCGCGACCGTCGGATTCGCCGCGCATTTGCCGAACTCGTTGGCGGAAAACAGAACGGCGATCTCAGATTCGCTCAGCGGTCTATCGTAGACAGTGAATTCATCGATGGTTCCGTTGAATGATCGGCCGCCCGAAAACCAATTGCCGAGTCGCAGACTCTGCGTACCGTCGTACGGAATGTCGGCGGTTGAAGCGAAACTCCCGACGAACGATCGATTGACATAAACACGCGTGATCCGGCTTCCGTCTCGCGAAATTACGACGTGATGCCATAGATCCGGAGTCAGATCGAACGGCAACTGTACGCCGTCGGGAAAATCGGCAGACCACCAATGAAAGCGATTGCCGTTGTCGATATTCTCGAGAACCCAACTTCTTCGCGGCGACGACGAGTGATTGTTGTCCACGATGTTGGAATACAGCACTTGACCGGCCTTCGGCTTTATCCACATTTCGATCGTGAAGAGCTGCAGATCGAACCAGTCACCGAACGCGACACCGTCCTCGCCGCCTGCGCCGGCGTGGAATTCAAATCCGTTTCCGACCTTTGCGGCACCATATATCATGGTCGGCAACGGCGTCCCGTGATGTCGTTTCGTTTGGTCGATAGCGTTGTTCTGGGCACGCCACCATGAGATTATTCCCGGCGATCTGGGCGCACAGGCGGACGGCTCGCCCGCTTGATGGCAGACGCCGCGAACGCCGTTGTCAAAGAGAGATCCGAGTTCGGAATCGCTTAGCGCGCGGCCGAAAACCATCGGTTCGTCGATCAAACCGTTGAAAAACTGCTGGCCGACATCGTCGGTACCGATCCGCAGATCAGACGAAGTGTTCACGACGGTTACCGCGCCGACAACAGTCGAGCCGACGCGGACGCCGTTCTGCTGAACGGCGAGAGTGTTGTGGTCATAGGTGCACGACACGTAGGTCCATTCGCCGAGCGGGACGGCGCCGCCGGTGACGTTATGCTGCGGCCAAGCTCCGCCGCTTTCGTTGAAACCGCACCAGATCGTGTTCTGGCCGCCGGTCCTCGTGAGCGCCATTTGATAGCCGTTCAGGTTTGAGATCGGACCGACTTTTGAGATGACGAGGGCTCCGTTCGGATAGTCCGGAATGACTGTCGGTTTGACCCACGCGCCGAGCGTAAATTCGTTGGTCACGTCCAAGGTCGGGCTGTCCGGAATCCTGACGTTGGCGCTTGACCCGTTGAAACTGAACGCATTGCCGACAACACCCGGCATGAATCCGACGCCGCCGACAAGCGAGCCGAAGTTGTTCTGGTTGGCGTCTTCGGCGTTGAATTCACCCGGCCACCAGCTAATGAGACCCGCCGGCGACGCGCCGCAGCCGTTGCACATTCCGTTGGATCCGGCGCTGAATACCCGTGAGACCTCACCCGACGTGATTGCGCGGTCATAGATCGCGAGTTCATCGATCCGTCCCGTGAAAAATACCGACGGATCATTGATGAATCCGAACCCAATGCGACCTGTCGTTCCCGGCACGTAATTGAAGTTCACGCGGGGGCGCGATTCTGCCAGGATCCCGTTCTTGTAGACCGCTTCGGTTGTTTGATCCCACGTGTAAGCCAGAAACGTCCACGTTCCGGGCGTTACGGGAGTGTTTGTCAGCCAATCATACGCGTCGCCCTGATGATAAACCCGAATGTTGTTGTGTATTCCGAGTCCGATCGCCTGGCCCGGATCACTGCTGCCGAATGCGGCGATCATGTCGAAATCACCGACCGATGCGGGATTGACCCATACGGTGATTGCTCCGGCGTCGTTTCGAAGCAGATTGTCGGCGCCGGGCGGCAGCGAAACATACTGCGAATTAGCCTGATTAAAGCTGAAGGCCCGGCCGATCTTACCGGGATCATACGTTCCGCCGTTGACCCGTTGGCCGTGGTTCGCTCGTTGAACGTCCTCGGCGTTGTCTTCACCAGGCCACCATCCGACCAACCCGTGCGGAATCGGACTGCAGCTCGCGCACGTTCCCCCCGAACCTGCGTTGTAGATCGCCTGTATTTCGGATTCCGAGAGAGCCCGGCCAGTTACGAGCACCTCGTCGAGCGATCCGTTCAGAAACCATGGGAAGTATCCATACGATCCGAATCTGACGCTTTGATTGGAAGTGAATATGTTGCCGGTTTTTGGAACCGCGCCTTGATTCTGACCGTTGATGTAGAGCCTCATCTCCGCACCGTCATACGTGCCGGCGAAGTGATACCACTGGCCTGCCGAAAGGGACGATGTCGTGCACAAGTCGGTAAGCGTGGACAGTGACCCGTCGGTCGAGATCCTGAAGCAGGCATGGTTGTTGGTGCCGACCTCGGATCCGTACGAGATCGTGTTTGAACCCTCAGGCCCGAATTTGTTCACGAGCTCATGGATCCTGTCCAACTCATTCAGCTTGAACCAGAATGAAAGCGAGATCCGCGTGAATTCGATGCCCTCTGACTGAGGAACTTCTACATAATCGTCGGCGCCGTCAAAAACGAATGCCTGATTGACCACGCCGGGCGCAAATGTCACGCCGTTGATCAGCGTACCGTCTTCGAACGTCGGACCCATGACGTCGTTCGCATTGCCTTCTCCGGGCCACCAGCCGACCATTCCGTCCGGCATCGGACCGCAACCCGAGCAGGTTCCGGCTGAGCCGGCGTTGTAGATGGCTTGAATCTCTGTCTGGCTCAGTTCCCGGTCGTACAATTCGACCTCGTCGAGTTGTCCGTTCCAAACGCAGGATCCCGGCCGGTTGCCGATCGTCAGTCCGTTCGGATCAAGGACCGTATTCAGTGACAGCGTGGCCGAGTTTTCAAGCTGTCCGTTGAGGTACAGCTTGACGACGGCTCCGTCATACGTGACCGACGCAAAATACCAGGTGTTCGGCTGGAGCGTAGTCACGCCGGCCATATCGACGCTGTTACCGTAGAAATAAAGCTTTCCGGGTGCATTGCCGGAAGTAATCAATCCGAATGTGTTTGCCGTCGACTGGGCGCCGTATTCAAACAAAGCGGATTCGGTTGCCGCCGACAGGTCCGATTCGGTGCGGAACCAGAGATTGACGGTGCGTGGCGCGTTTCCGAGCGGAAGTCCGACGGGATTCGTCAACTGAGCGAACTGGCCGTCGGTCGCACCCGGCGGGTTGTCGAAGTCAAACGCTCCGCCGACATTGCCGGATTGGGTGAATCCGCCGCCGCCGATCATCGACACATCGTTCGGTCCGACGGAGTCATCGCCGTTACCGTTGCCGGCCCACAATCCGATGCGGCCCGCGGGCGCCGATAAACAGGTCGGAACCGGATCCGGACGCGCAACACGATCCTTCGAAACAACTCCAACGGCCGCGCTTTTTTCTGAAAATGAAAAAACCGCGGACGTCGTGCCCGCGGCGATCGTTAGGTAAATTGCAGTTGCGATGGTGATCAATACCGGCAGCCATCGCCTCGCCGGTGACACACTAAGATGGTTGAGCATTGTATTTGGCCTCCAATGCTCAAATATCAGTGCAAATTCCAAACCAAATAAACGCCTTATTGTTGCTGCGTCAGGCGACGCTAAGTCTCAGTGGAAAAGGCAATTATGCCCAACGAAACGGGGGATTTTACCCACGATTCCGATGCCGAAAAAAAGGACGGAGCCGAAGCTTCGTCCGTTTTAATCAAAACCCTTGTTTTGGAATCCCGAAATCTTGAAATCTTGGAATTTTGGAATCCCAATTCCCAAATCCCAATTCCCAAATGCTACTGTCCTTGTCCGAGCGAGAATCCCGGGACGCCGTCGAACTTGCAGAGATGTTCGGTCTTGATAAAGTCGAAACCTCCGGCGTTGACGCGGGCCAATAGATCGATCACTTGCTGGTGCGTGATGACTTCGTTGTCGTTGTCCGACATAAAGCGGCAGCGCCAGTGATCGACGCAGAACGTATCGTCGAAGCCCTTCGGATAGACCTTCGTACCGCGGTTCGAGATCATCACGAGTTTCAGTCCGTCGCCGTTCGCCGCAGCTTCGAGCTTCGGTCCGAGATCGTTTCCGGATCCGTAAAAGTTGCCGTTCCACCAGTGAAGGAAGACGTCGACGCCGACAAGCTCCTTTTTCGCCGGTTCGCGGACCGAGTAGATCGGCTTCGGTTCGGCAGTC
>JAKOSS010000376.1 GCA_029777145.1 Acidobacteriota bacterium
ACGCCTTCAGCGAACAACCGTAATCATGGAGATGCACGCCGCCGATCCACGAGATGATCCGATTCGCGATCCGTGAGGGGAGTTTGCGCGAGATCATCTTGTCCTGTCGGTTCTTTCGCCAGCCCGAAACCACGTCGAAACCTTCATCGAGTTTTTCGAGAAGCCGCGCGATGTCCTTCGGGTCGTTCTGAAGGTCGGCGTCCATCGGGATCAGGATCTCGCCGCGTGAGGCATCGATGCCGGCGCTCATCGCCGCGGTTTGTCCGTAGTTTCGCCGCAATGAGATCACCCGGACACGGTCGTCCTCTTCGGCGATCTCACGCAGTACCTTGAGACTCGAATCGGTCGAGCCGTCGTCGACATAGATCACCTCGGCGGATTTTCCGAGTTCGGCCAACGCTTCGCGGATCTTCACGTGCATCGGCCGGAGGTTCTCTTCTTCGTCGAGGACCGGCAGGAAAAGCGACAATTCCGGCGCTTCATTCGGTTCGGCCTGTACTTGTTTCGTCTTCATCCCGATTTGCAAAGGTAATAATTTACTTTGTTCGCCGCCAAAAATACAATGAATCGCGTTTAATCAACATTGGCCCGATAGGCTATTCTTTTCAGATACCCGAGGAAACAACCATGATCGATCGACGTCGCTTTCTGTTTTTGTCCGCCATAACCGTACCTTTTCTTTCCGCCCGACGCTCGCCGGCGCAGAAGACCGAACGAATCTCGACCGTAAAGTCGAAGTTCCCGGTCGTTGTTTCGACCTGGGACAGCGGCATCCGCGCGAACGCCGCCGCGTGGACCGTTCTCGGCAAAAAAGGACGCGCGCTCGACGCCGTTGAGCAGGCGGCAAGATCCGCCGAAGACGAGCAAAGTTGCTGCGTCGGGCTCGGCGCGTTCCCTGATCGTGACGGCTTCGTCACGCTCGATGCGTCGATCATGGACGAGTTCGCGAACTGCGGTTCGGTCGCCTTCATCCGTCATATCAAGAATCCGATCTCGGTCGCGCGGAAGCTGATGGAAACGACTCCGCACGTCTTTCTCGCCGGCGACGGCGCCGAACAGTTTGCCGTCCAGAACGGTTTCGAGCGAATGCCGGAGAAGCTCTCGCCGGACGCTCAAAAGGCGTACAAGGAATGGCTGAAGAAGTCGCAGTACAAGCCGGTGATAAACATCGAGAATTCCAAGAAGCGATCGGAGGTCATCACACCATACCGTTTCGACGACGGTTCGCCGAACCACGACACGATGGGCACGATCGCGCTCGACTCAAAGGGAAACCTTTCGGGTGCGTGCACGACGAGCGGAATGGCGTTCAAGATCCACGGACGCGTCGGCGACTCGCCGATCATCGGTTCGGGACTTTTCGTCGATAACGAGATCGGCGCGGCGACGAGTTCGGGTGTCGGCGAAGAGGTCATCCGGATCTGCGGCACGCATACCGTCATCGAATCGATGCGCCACGGAATGACCCCCGAGAACGCTTGCCGCGAAGCCGTCGAGCGGATCGTCAAACGCGATCCGGAGAAAGCAAAAGATCTCCAGGTCGGATTCATCGCGATCGGCAAAAACGGCCAGATCGGCGCTTACTCGGTGCAAAAGGGATTCACTTACGCGGTGACGAACGACGAGTTCCCGGAAGGAAAAGTTTACGAAGCCGAAAGCCGTTTCTCCTGATTTCGGATTTGGGATCGGGGACTTCGGAATGCGGGCGTTCCGAACGTCCGCTATCGTATCTTCGCACCCCAATTGACGTGAAAGTGCAGGTGTTTCGAATCCTGGTATTCGCCGAGATTCGTGAGCACGCGCGCGGCTCCGCGATCCGCGACGACCGATTCCGCAACGCGTTTGATGACGTCGAAAAGCTCGAGAAACAGTTCGTTGTCCGACTCCTGAAGCGTGAGAAGAGATGAGATGTGCCGTTTCGGGATGACCACGATATGCGTCTCCCAAAACGGCCGCGTGTGATGATAGGCGAGGACGTTCTCGGTCTCATATACCTTCTCGACCTCGGTCTTGCCCGACAGCACTTCGTCGCAGTAAAAGTCTTCCATGATTTCGTTGCCTTCGGTTATTCGCTATTTCGGAATAACTGAAAACTGAAAACTGATAGCTGATAGCAGCTATCCGCTTTCCGCTATCCGTTATCAGCTATTTCGGAACAACTGAAAGCTGATAGCACCTATCCGCTTTCCGCTATCCGTTATCAGCTATTTCGGAACAACTGAAAGCTGATAGCAACTATCAGTTTTCCGCTATCCGTTATCAGCTATCTCGGAACAACTGAAAGCTGAAACGCGATTCAGCGTTTGGAGGCGGTGATCACGATCGAAACTCCGAACGGGAAGTCGAAATGCCGCAGCCAGAATCGCTCAGCGCCGAAGAGTTTTCCGAACACGCCGTTCAGCGCCGACACATTCACGTTGTTTTCGCTTTCGGGTTTGATCCCCGTGATCCGCATCAGCGTCCGTCCGGCAAGGATCGGCGCGAAGAATGTCCAATTGGCGTACGTTGCGCGATCGATCGTGAATCCGGCTTTTTCGAGCCGCTCGACGATCTGTTTTTTCGTATATCGGATCCGGTGATTCGAAACATCGTCCTGGACGCCCCAACGCCACATGAACGCGGGAACGAAGATCAGCGTTTTTCCGCCTTTCTTGAGGACCCGGAACATTTCCCGCAAACCGGCGACGTCGTCGTCGAGATGCTCGACGACGTCCAGCGCGGTCACGACGTCAAACGACTCGTCCGCGAACGGCAGTTCCTCGGCGAGTCCCTTGTGAACTTTCAATCCTTTCCGGCGGCAGAATTCGAGCGCGTCGTCCGAGACGTC
>JAKOSS010000377.1 GCA_029777145.1 Acidobacteriota bacterium
CATCAACGTCTCCGGCGGCCTGTTCAAGGCCCGAGATCCAGTCGCGAACGCTCGCCGGACGTTTGTTCATGTCCGTTTCGAGTGCGCTCATGACGACCCGCTCGACATCGCTCGGGACGTCCGTTCTGATCGTCGAAAGCGGCGGCGCGTGCTGCATCACCTTCTGCATCACTAGCTGCATGAGGTCGCCGGTGAACGGCGTCCGGCCGCCAAGCATCAGGTATGCGATCGTTCCGAGCGCGTAAATGTCGGCGCGGACATCGACTCCGAGTTCCGGCTGCATCTGCTCGGGCGCCATGAATTCAGGCGTTCCGATGATCCCGCGCGACGACGGTGAATCTTTCGATTTCGCATCGGTGACCGTTTGGTGAACGATCTTCGCGAGCCCGAAGTCGCCGACTTTGATGAATCCATCGTCGCCGGCGCGTCCCTTCGACATCAGGAAGATGTTCGCCGGTTTGAGATCGCGGTGAAGAATTCCGCGATCGTGTGCGGCCTCGACGCCGTCGGCGATCTGCCTCAATAGCCGCACGGCGCGTTTTATCGAGAGAGTTCCCTCGCGGCGCAAAAGGCGATGCAACGTTTCGCCCTCGACGTACTCCATTACGAGATAGAAAACGCCTTCGGGCGTCTCTCCGAAGTCGGTGACGGAGACGGTGTTCGGATGCTGGATCGATGCCGCGGACTGCGCTTCGCGTTCGAAACGCGCGATCGCCTCGCCTTCCTGCAGGTCGTCGCTGCTCAGGATGTCCTGGCGGACGGTCTTGACCGCGACCCATCGGGCGTCGAATTTCTTGTCGCGGGCAAGATATACCTGGCCCATCGCGCCCTTGCCGAGCTGGCGTTCAAGAAAATAGCGTCCGGCGAGGAGTTGGTCGCCGGGAAGCGCGAACCGCGTCTCTTTCCGGTCGGCCGGGCACATGGCGACATTGTCGCCATAACAGATCTTGCATTCCGGACACTCTTTCATTCTTGGCTATATTCTCTCCGCACCCGCGCGATTTGCCAACTCTTGAACGCTCTCGCGGACATTTTTTGCGACATCTCCCGCGGGCGTAAGTTCTTCAGTCGACTCCCGATGCGCGTTCCTCATTTTGAAATTCCCGAACGATTCTTGCTATACTCTTCCTCGTTCCGTTATGGGTCGTTAGCTCAGTTGGTAGAGCAGAAGACTCTTGTTCATTGAAATAGGAGCTTTCATTGGAAACAATGGAATGCAAATGCGGCTGTATGCTGGGAACTCCTTAGAGCTTCAAGTACGCAATGCGTGAAAATCTTGAAGATTGGACAATCAGCAGGCAACTCCAACGATTCGTTGGAAAGCCCTCAGAGACTATACGCCGCACACCCAAACAGCTTGTGATGTGGGTGATGAGATAGTCCAGACTACAACGGCTCGTTAGGGTCGGCTGGTGAGAGCCAGTGTGGTATGTAATCTTCGGGTCGCAGGTTCGAGTCCTGCACGACTCACCATTCTTAAGGAACAACAAAAAAGGCTACCGGAAACGGCGGCCCTTTTCCATTTGGGATTCGGGATTTGGGATTCGGGAATTCGGATTGGGGATTTCGGATTGGGGATTCGAGAATTCGGATCTTGGTCCGCTCAACGATGGGATTCAATGTTGTGTGAATTTGGCAGAAGACATCGAATCCGCAACCCCAAATCCAACATCCCAAATGAAATCCGTTAACCTGAAACAGTTTTGCGAACACATTTGCAGGTCAGGAAGGGTAGCTCTGCTCCCGCCTGACCCAGGCCAATGGCCAAGCGAATCGTTTTACCGCCGTGGCAATCGTCGTCCCGAAGCTCAATAAGCAGCGGGCGCAGAGCGCCTCTTCCCGACCTGCGAATGGACCGATCAGCTTGACTCGGACCAAGAAATCCGACTGCGAAAATCCCAAAAATGATCGCAGCGGGCCTTTTTGAATCTTGAATTTTGAATCTTGAATCCCGAGCCTCAAACTCTAAGGAAATCTCCCCGCCAGTTCTTGATCGCGAGCTTGATCTCCTTCGGCGCGGCGAATTCGCCCCCGACGACCCGGTTCGCGAGGTCCGGAAGTTCTTCGTCCGATGCAAACCGGAGCGCGATCATCTCGCCCGTTTTGATGCCCGACGCCTTCGCGGCGAGATCCGCGGGAAGGAGTTTTTCGTAACGGAGCCGTTCTTCGAGACGGATCACCCGATCCTGCGCCTTGAGCGCCATCATTCGCGCCGCCAGCGCGATCAGGATCAGCGTGAACGCCATCAAGAGAGATTCAGACCGATCCCAGCTCGGTTCCTGGTAAAGCCGCACCGACTGCCAGATCAGATTGAACGTCAAAAGCGGCGTAATGACGAAGTGAAACAGCGGAAACCAGCGCGTGTGGTTCTGATAGGTTTGCGTTTCTGCCATATGTTTATAGTTTGCTAGCTGCGTTTTTCTCCTGATTGTTGATCTCTTCGCCGGGATTGACGAAGAGGTTCTGTTCGAACTTGTACTGCTTGTCGTAAAGCTGTTTGTAGCGGCCGCCGAGCGCGATCAGTTCGTCGTGGGTTCCGCGCTCGAGGATCTCGCCGGATTCGACGACGAGGATCTGATCTGCCGAACGGATCGTCGACAGACGGTGCGCGATGACGAACGTCGTCCGCCCCTCGCGCAGACGGCGCAAACCTTCCTGGATCAGCGCTTCGCTCTCGGAATCGAGCGAACTCGTCGCCTCGTCGAGGATCAGGATCCGCGGATTTGCCAGCAGCGCGCGGGCGATCGCGATCCGTTGACGCTGACCGCCCGAGAGCTTGACGCCGCGTTCGCCGACGATCGTATCGTAGCCGTCCGGGAATTTCTCGATGAACTCGTCGGCGTTCGCAACGCGGCACATTTCCTTGATTGTCTCGAAATCGGCATGCGGATTGGCGAATCGGATGTTGCTCAGGATCGTGCCGTCAAACAGGAAGTTGTCCTGGAGCACGACACCGAGGAATCGCCGGTAATCCTGAAGTTTGATCGAATTCAGATCGCGGCCGTCGATCAGCACGCGTCCTGAATTCGGCTGGATGAAGTTGAGAACGAGGCTCAGGATCGTCGATTTTCCCGATCCCGACGATCCGACGAGCGCGGTCGTCGTGCCTGCTTCGGCGTGGAACGAGACGCCTTTGAGCACCGGAACGTCCTTTTCGTACTCGAATTCAACATTCTCGAAATCGACGCTTCCGTCGAGCCGCTTCACGGGTGATTTCGACGCGTCCTCGTCAATCTCGGTCCGCATCGCAAATACTTCGGAGATACGGTCAAGTCCGGCGAACGCTTCGGTGATCTGCGTTCCAATGTTGGCGAGATCGACGATCGGAATGACCATCCAGATCGTGAACGCGATGTACATCGTGAAATCGCCGGAACTCATCCCGCGCGTCGGATCCGAAAGATTGGCGACGACCGCGTTGCCGCCGAACCAGATCATGACAACGGCGATCGCCCCGATGATCACCGAGGCGAACGCGCCGGTTGCCGAAACGCCGGTCATCGATTTGGCGATGTTGCGAAACAGTCTGTGGGCACCGCGTGCAAATGAGAGTTCTTCACGCTTCTCAGCGGTGTACGCCTTGACGATCCGGATGCCGCCCAATCCCTCGTTCAATCGTCCCGTGACTTCGGCCTCGATTGCCCCGCGATCGCGGAACAAAGGCCGCAATTGCTTGAATGCGTAGCTGAGTACATATCCGAAAACGGCGAGCACCGAAAGGGTTATCAGCGTAATCTGCCAGTTCAGATAGAACAGTACGATGACCGAGACGAGCGCCGACAACAATCCGCCGAGGATCTGTCCGAGTCCCGTTCCGACCAGGTTGCGGATGCCTTCGGCGTCACGCATGATGCGCGAGATCAACTGTCCGGTCTGCGTCGAATCGAAATACGACGTCGGAAGCCGCTCGATGTGCGCCTGAACGCGCTTTCGCATCTCGGTGATCGCCCGCTGCGCCGCGACCCCAAGCACCTGCGACAACGCAAACGACGTCACCGCCTGGAACAACGCCGCCAATCCGACGGCGAGTGCGATGATCCAAAGCAGTTCGTAATGTTTCTGCCCGAACACGTTGTCGACGAGGAATTTCGTCGAATATGGCAGTACCATTCCGGCGGCCCGGCTCGCGAGCATCAGACCAAGTCCGAGCGCCAGACGCCAGCGGTAGCTCCAGATCAGTTTCCGTGCTTCGCGCCAGGCGCGCGAGTAATCAACTTTCTTTTTATCGTTTGCAGCCATTGGATTATTTTGAACAGGTGTCGGTATCGCAGCTTGCGGCGAACGGCAACTCGCCGAAAGAGTCTCCGAGTTTCAGTCGGACAAGTTCGATCACTTCCGCCAGTGAACGATCATCGAGATAATGCTTCATTTCACGCTCGGCTTCGTTGAGAACATCGGCCAGGACGGGTCGCACGACCTTTGCGAGCGGACACGGATGATCCGCCTCGAACTGCGGAACGTCGAACAACGCGCCTTCCTCGAGCGCGTCGTAGATCTCGCCGAGCGTAATGTATTCCGGTCCGCGCGTTAGTCTGGCGCCGCCGCCGGTTCCCTTCTTCACGGTCACGAGACCGCTCTTCGTCAGCAGACTGATGATGCGCCGGATGACGACCGGGTTCGTGCCGCAACTTTGGGCGATCGCCTCCGAAGTCAACGGCATCGATTCCGCGAATGAGAGCATTCCCGCAACGTGAATGGCGGTTGCAAGTCTTGAGTTCCCGGCCATAATGTAACCAGACTAGTTACATATTGCTTGGTTGTCAAATCGGCTCCGCGACCGCCATGCTCAAGGCCTGCGAAAAATCGCCTGAACCCAATTTCCGCATTGGAACGAACTGGCCGCGGATTTCGCGAATCACACGAAAGAAAAACGAAGAGATACGTGAGAATCCGTGCAATTCGTGGCGAAAACCGGGCAGCCGCTCTGACGCGCAATCTGGGCTGAAACGCCAGGAACTCCATTTGCGCTGACGATCGTAACTTCACATCGCGGAACCGGGATGACGGTCCGCATCGATTGGGTTAAAATAAGCCTCGATGCCGCGAAATGTTCACAATCTCGAAAGGGAATGGCTTAGGTCTTGGGAGGAAGCGTCGCGAGTGCTCGAAGAGGAAAGAAGGCGCCTGTCTGCTCTTTCGGGCAAGCGACAACAAATTCTGGGTCTTGACGGAGCGACCCGCGTTGCGTTGAGCCTCTATCCCCCAGGGCCCGGATCCGGATTGATTGAGATGCAGCGGATTTTTGCAAAGGCGAAACGATGAAACAGATTCTCTCCGCGGCTTCGGATGTCCAGAGTTTCTTCGAACAACAGAACTGGGACTTTTGCTTTATTGGCGGTCTGGCTCTGCTCGCATGGGCGCAACCGCGACTGACGAACGACGCCGACGTTGTCGTGTTTTCCGGCTTCGGCAACGAGCCCCGATATATTGAGACAATACTCTCGCGGTACAAGGCGAGAGTTCCCGATCCGGCCGAATTCGCTCGAAAGACAAGGGTTCTCCTACTTGAATTAGATGGAGTGGGTATTGATGTTTCCCTCGGAGCACTACCCTTCGAATTGTCGGTCGTTGAGCGATCGTTCAAGTTTGAGTTTCTTGAGGGTTACGAATTAAGAGTTTGTTCGGCGGAAGATCTGATCGTATTGAAGGCCTTCGCCGATCGACTTAAGGACTGGGCCGATATCGAGAGCATTCTGGTGGCTCGTCCGGTGATCGATTGGGCGTATGTGAACGATCAGTTACGGCCACTTGTCGAGCTCAAGGAAGAGCCTGGAATTTTGACCAAACTGGCGGATTTGAAGAGTAGATTTGATAATGAACCAAACATACATAAACGAACTTAAGAACCATATCGGTGAAGAGGTCACGCTCAAGGGCTGGCTTTATAACTCCCGCTCAAGCGGGAAACTCGTCTTTCTGCAGCTTCGGGACGGAACCGGGATCGTCCAGTGCGTGTGCTTCAAGCCGAATAACGAAGACCTTTTCGAGCAGGCGAAGTCGCTTGGCCAGGAATCCTCGATCATCGTCCGAGGCAACGTCAAGGAAGACGCGCGCTCGCCGATCGGCGTCGAGATCGACGTCACCGGTCTCGAGGTCGTCCAGAACGCCCACGAATACCCGATCACGCCGAAGGAACACGGCACCGAGTTCCTGATGGACCATCGCCACCTGTGGATCCGCTCCAAGAAGCAGCATGCCGTACTTCGCGTCCGCCACACGGTGATTAAGGCCGTCCGCGACTTCTTCGACTCGAACGGCTTCATCCTCGCCGATACGCCGATCTTCACTCCCGCGGCGTGCGAAGGAACAACGACACTCTTTGAGGTCGATTATTTCGGCGACGACAAGGCGTATCTGACGCAGAGCGGCCAGCTTTACAACGAAGCGACGGCCGCCGCGTTCGGCAGAAGCTACGCGTTCGGACCGACTTTCCGCGCCGAGAAATCGAAGACGCGCCGGCATTTGACCGAGTTCTGGATGGTCGAGCCGGAAATGGCGTACGCCCATCTCGACGACGTCATGAACCTCGGCGAGAGTATGATCCTCTCGATCGTCGAACGCGTACTGACCGACCGTCAGGAAGATCTGAAAGTTCTCGAACGAGATACCGCAAAACTTGAATCGATCGTCGCGCCGTTTCCGCGCGTCCATTACGACGATGCGGTTAAGATGCTGCAGGAAGGTTTCGACAAGGGAGAAATGGAGAACCGTTTCGAATGGGGCGGCGACTTCGGCGCCCCGGACGAGACGTATCTTTCGAGCCAGTACGGCCAGCCGATCTTCGTCCATCACTTCCCCGCCGCGATCAAGGCATTTTACTTTGAACGCGACAAGGAACGGCCCGAGCTTGCGCTGGGTGCGGATCTCCTGGCGCCCGAAGGCTACGGAGAGATCATCGGCGGCGGCGAGCGCGCATTCGACCTCGACTTTCTCGAGAAACAGATCGCCGCGCACGATCTGCCGAAAGAAGCGTTTGAGTGGTATCTCGATCTGCGCCGTTTCGGCGGCGTCCCGCACGGCGGATTCGGAATGGGGATCGAACGCTGCACCGCATGGATGTGCGGCATCGAACACATCCGTGAAACCATCCCGTTCCCGCGGATGCTCTATCGGCTCAGACCCTAAGCATTTGGGAATTCGGATTTGGGAATTCGGATGTTTGGAGTTCCGCCTTCAGGCGGCCCTTCCGATTTCGGATTTTCGATTTTGGATTTGGGATTATCGATGCGGATCGTTTGTCAAAATCTTATCGTGATGATGACTTTGATTGTCGCGGCGGCTTGCTCGAAGCCGCCCCAGGCGAACAATGCCGTCGTACCGACTCCGACCGCAACTTCCGAACCCGAACACAAAGGAGTCCGGAACCCGCAATTGCAGTCCGCCGTGAATAAACTCTTGCCGCTGTTTCGGACAATGCCGAAGGTTGACGCGTACGTCGTCGACGAACCGATCGAAAGGACCGGCTCCGAAGTCGAGAAGGGCGTCGCTTATACAACCTGTTCTCCTTCGAAAATACCGGTCCTTTACATCAAGAAGACATTTTACGGCCGCGCCAACGGCCAGCAATTGACGAACATTCTGAAGCACGAGCTGACGCATGCCTGGTTCTGTACGCAGGGCGTCCAAACCGGCCACGACGCTCGTTTCCGCGCCAAATTCAAGGAAGTCGGCGGTTTCGGCAACTGATCAGACGGCCGTCATGAACTGCGGGTCCGCATCGGTAACGCCGGCCAGCGCTTTCTTGATCTGATCCCACGTGAGCCAGAAAGAACTACCCTGATTGACGGGTTCGGGATCGTAGATCAGAACGCCCGTATCCGCGACGCCGCACATCACGACGACGTGCCCGTGGTTGTTTCCGCCCCAGTTCTTCTTGACGCTCGTCCAGATCGGTCCGTGACTCTGAAGGAACGACGAGACCGAACTCTCGTCCATCGACAGGCTCGTATGAAACTTCATGTTCAAAGCCCGTCCGAGAATGTTGTTCTGAAACGCATAGACGTCGCCGTTGTCCTTCTTGCGTTGGGCGTAACCGGCGTCGTCATCGGGATTTTTCATCTGGCCCCTTCCCGTCGCTTTTGACCATTTGTAAACCATTTGAGCCGAAGCCCACCAGCAGACGCCGTCCGACGGCTGCGCAACCAAAGACATGTTGGAAAGTTTTGTGATCGACATTTTTACAAGTGCTCCTGATTAACAACTATCAACGTCAATTGACGCTCTGATCCGTCGGTTTTGCCGCGAATCGAAAGTATTCTACAGTAAGAAAAGAGCCTGTAAACTACCCATACTGGTAGGTATTTTTCGCTTTCTCAGAATCGGATCCGAACTATGAAACATGCACCGAAGATTTCCCTGTTGATTGCCATCGTAATCGCGTTCGTACTCCCGACGACTGTCGGCGCGCAGGCTCCGATCAAGGACCTCAAACCGACCGTGATCCTCATCTCGCTTGACGGTTTTCGCTACGATTACATCGACAAATACGCGCCGCCGACGCTCAACCGGCTTGCCCGCGAAGGCGTCCGGGCAAAATGGATGATCCCGTCGTTTCCGACAAAGACGTTTCCGAACCACTACACGGTCGCGACCGGACTCTATCCCGCCGATCACGGGATCGTTGAAAACAACGTCTACGACTTCGGCGAGGTTTTCACGATGGGAAACCGGAAGGAGGTCGCGAATCCGCGCTGGTGGGGCGGCGAGCCGATCTGGGTAACCGCTCAGAAGCAAGGACAGATCGCCGCGTCGTACTTCTTTGTCGGAACCGAAACGAAGATCGAAGGTGAACAGCCGGCATTCTGGAGAAAATACGACGGCGGAGTTCCGCCGCAGATGCGCGTCGACAAGGTGCTCTCGTGGCTCGATCTGCCGCGCGACAAGCGTCCGACGATGATCACGCTGTATTTTTCAGACACCGACGACGCCGGACACGCATACGGCCCCGACGCTGAAGAAACAAAATACGCCGCGCTCAACGCCGACAGCTACATCGGCCGGCTCATGGACGGCCTCAAGAAACGCAAGATCGACCGAAAGGTCAACGTCATCGTCGTCTCGGATCACGGCATGGCACCGGTCTATTACACGCAGAAGACGTTTCTTGACGACTACTTCGACTTCGAGCTGACCGAACGCATGCTCTGGACGAACGAGATCGTTCAGATCTTTCCGAAACCCGGCAAAACGGACGAGATCTTCGGCAAGATCGCGAGTCTTCCGCATACGACATGCTGGAAAAAGGCCGACATCCCCGATCGCCTGCACTACAAACAAGGAAAACGGGTCGCGCCGATCGTTTGTTCGAGCGAGGAAGGCTGGCTGACTACAAGCCGGAAGCGTTACGCGGATCTGACAAAGGACGTCGACGATCCCGAGCGGCCGCGCGGCGCTCACGGATACGACAACCGCTATACGGACCGTCGTTCAAACGTGGCTTCGTCGCCGAGCCATTCGAGAACGTCAACGTTTACAACATGATGTGCAGGATTCTCGGGCTCAAACCCGCGCCGAACGATGGCGATTTCGACAAAGTCCGTGGTATGTTCAGGTAAATCATGAATTTTCGAAGCTGGATCAGGATCGCGGTAATTGCGGCATTGGTGACCTTCACCGGACTTTCCGTCTTGTCACAGACATCGGGGAGCAAGACCGGTCGCGTCGCGCCTTCGCCGACGCCGACTCCTCAGGATGAGGCGATCGATGCCGACAAACTCCCCGTCTACTTCACGGATTTCGAATACGAATTTCCGGGACCGAAACCTGTTCCGTTCAAGTTGAGATCAGGAAACTTCGTTTTGAAGAATCCAAAGACCAAAGAATCGACGGCGCTCAATCTCCGGAAAACCTTCTTTTTCGATATTACCGGCGATTCGAAGAAGGAAGCGATCGTTCATATTCTCGGATCAACCTGCGAGATGTGCGATGACAAGAGCCTCTTTTATGCGTTTACGGCGGCCGGATTGAAGCCCGTCGAAGTTTTCCGGATCGCCGGCGGGACCGGCGAGCAATGCGGGATCAAGGAGATCGTCTTCGACGTAAAATCCATCCTTGTTGATACTTACGGAGATTGCGAAGCCGCGAACGGATTGATTTCACCGGTCAAGGGCGGCACGATGAAGAACAAGGCATCGCGATTTTTGTTCGAGTTCGCTGACGGAAAGTTCAAGGTGTCGATCCGCGAATCGATCGACCTTCCTGAGGCGCCCGCCGAATACCGCACGCAGATCCGATTCGGAAAGCCATAATCACTCAGAAACAACGTTAAGGACCGCGATCTCGGGCGGCATCATGAAGCGGACCGGAAGGATGCTCGTTCCGATCCCGGTCGTGACGAACATGTCGACGCCGTTCTCGCGAATCGCGCCGTACGAGTACTTCTGGCCGTAACTCGAAGGAACGACTGGAGTTCCGATCAGCGGCAGCCAAACCTGGCCGCCGTGCGTATGCCCCGCGAGGATCAATCGCAACTTATCGGAAATCAGAAGATTGCCGGTGATCATCGGAAGCACGTCCGGGCTATGTTCGAGGACTACGATGTCCCCTTCGTCGGGACTTGCGGCGATCAATTCTTTGAGCTCGTTCGAGAGCTTCTGCCAGTTCGGAGTGAGCTTCATGTGATCTTTCAATCCGAGAAGCCTGAGTTTGTGTCCGTTCCGGCTGATAACGGCGATCTCGTTCTCGAGCACGCGGATGCCGTTGTTTCTTACCGCGGCCGCGACCTTTGCGTCGTCGTACCAGCCGTCGTGATTGCCGAGCACGGCATAAACGCCGTAAGGCGCTTTGAGGCCGGCGAGGTTACGCGCGATCACGTCCTCGGACATCTTCAGACTCTTGTGATCACCCCGGTTCTGGGACACAAAGTCGCCGAGGATCACGATTATGTCAGGGTTCTGCGCGTTCGCCGCCTCGACCACCTGGCGGATCCGTTCTTCGGTCACGCCGTGCGAACCGCCGTGAATATCGCTGATCGCGACGATCCTGAATCCGTCGTACGCCTTGTTCCAACCGGCGACCGGAAGTTGCCGCTCATTGATCACCAAACGGTAAGGCTCGATGAAATACGAATACGCGAGACAGCCCGCGCCAAAGAGCGCGATCGATGCGACTACAATGATTGCAATTCGTTTCATCGTATCGGGAAATATTCCCCCCAGCGCCGGTCGACGAGTTGTTTGATGTCGTCGCGCACCTCGACCTCTTTCGGGTACCACGGCTTCATCCGCGAATCGATGACGATCGGCGATTCGTACATCAGATGATTGTTCCTGACCTCTATCCCGCGGGCGCAAACGTCGGTCGACGGGTTGAAGCGCGTCCAGGTCGCCCACAGAAACTTGTCCGTTGATTTTGCGAGGTCGATGTCGTCGAGGACGACGACCATCTGGAATTCGCGGAACGCGTCATCTCTCGCGATCCTCTCAGCCAGGCCGTTATCGGATGCGTACACTTCCGCTTCGATCGCCAGGCATCCGCCGCAGAAGACGTGCGCCGCTCTCACGCCGCGCGGCAGCGATCCGCGGAATTCCCGCACGAGTTCGCGTTTCGGCTCGCCGACACCGACGAGGATCGCCTTCGAACCGTGGTTGATCTTTCCCGAGGCGTAATCGAGCGTATCGAACGACGTCCGGTCGAAGATAAAGAAATCACTTGCCCAGTCGACGCGTTCAAGGACAGATTCGAGAACTTTCGGAAAGTCGCGCAGATCCTGCGGCTTGTCGGTCAGGAGCAGGAATTTGGTCAGCGCAAGCTGGCCTTCGCCGAGGATCCGGAAACCTGCCGACAGTGCCTCGCGCGCATAACGTTCGCGGACGACGGCCGCCGCCAGCGAATGGAACCCGGTTTCGCCGTAACTCCAGAGATCCCGGACCGCGGGCATCACAAGCGGGAACAGCGGCGAAAGGAGCTCCTGCAGGTAATCGCCGATGAAAAAGTCTTCCTGACGCGGTTTGCCAACGACCGTCGCCGGATAGATCGCGTCCTTGCGGTGATAAACCGCGTTCGCCCTGAAAACCGGATAATCGTGCGTCAGCGAATAATAACCGTAATGATCGCCGAACGGGCCTTCGGGCCGGCGTTCGTGCGGCGCGACGCTCCCGCAGATCGCGAATTCGGCCTCGCCGATCAAGCGATGTCCGCCCTTCGGATTCGCCACGGTTTCTATCTTGCCGTCCGCCAAAACGGACGCGAGCACAAGTTCCGGAACATCTTCAGGAAGCGGCGCGATCGCCGCGAGGATCATCGCCGGCGAACCGCCGAGGAAGATCGAAACCGGCAATGCCTCGTTGCGTTGCTCCGCCTCGTAGTAATGAAATCCGCCGCCTTTTCCGATCTGCCAGTGAATGCCCGTCGACGTTTTGTCGTAACGCTGGATGCGGTACATCCCAAGGTTATGCTTTCCCGAGACCGGGCTTTCGGTGTAAACCAGCGGAAGCGTGACGAAATGCCCGCCGTCCTCGTGCCACAATTGCAGCAAAGGCAACGCTTCGAGATCGACAGTCGGCTGAGAAGATTCAAGGACCGGCGCGCGTCCGACCTTCTTCGTCCCGAGCTTGAGCGCCGAGAACGCGAGATCGCGATAATGCCAGAGTTCCTTAGGCTTCGGAGGAAGCAGAACCTCGACCGCTTCGACGACCCGTTTCACAAGGTCCTGCGGCTTTCTGCCGAAGGCGAGTTCGATTCGCTTCGCCGTTCCGAAAAGGTTCGTCACGACCGGAAACTCCGACCCTTTGACGTTCGAGAAAAGCAGCGCCTTTCCACCCTCGTCGATCACCCGCCGGTGGATCTCCGCGATCTCGAGATACGGGTCGACCTCGGCCGTGATCTCGGCGATGTCGTTCTCTTCCCTGAGCTTGGCTATGAATGAACGCAGGTTCCGGTGCATAAAGGACTATTCAACCAAAGCGCGGCGCGCGACTCAAGCGGGGTAAAAGAAAGGGACCGGATTTCCGATCCCTCGTTGGCTCATTTCTCGAGGCCCGATTTTGAGAGGTCCAGTTTATCGGATTCAATGACCGTCACCTTCGCCTTCGGAAAACGCTTCGCGAGATCGTCCTTGAACTTCCGGTAGTCGCCGGCGATGATGATGTCCCCTTGCGTGATCATTGCTTTCGCGAACGCAAGAACCGAAGCCGAGTCGGTTCCGTTCACCCTTGACGAAAAGACCGAAAGCTCGGTCGGATTGAGTTCGTAGGTGTAGATCGCCGCCACTGTCTCGGCGAGATCTGATGTCGTTTCGAATTCCCGGCTGTAATCGCCGTTCACCACAAGTTTGCGCGCCGCCAGCTCGTCCGCGGGAACCGCTTCACTGCTGATCCGATTGATCTCGGTCATCACCAATTCCGCGACTTCGGCTGCCGATTCGTCCTTTGTCTGCGTCCGGGTCGCGAAATTGACGCGTCCGTCACGCCACGCGAATGAGCTCCCGGCACCGTAACTCAGGCCGCGCTTGATCCTGATCTCCTGATTCAGGCGCGATGAATAGCCGCCGCCGAGGACCGAGTTCATGACGGCCGCCGGGTAAAAGATCGGACTCGAATCACAGCGTGCCGCCGACTGGCACCGGACGCGGCCGTCGTCCGTGATCTGTTTCACGTAAGTAACCGACGACTGTCCGGAATCCGGAAGGTCGACGACAAGGATCCGCGGCGCGCCGTAATACGATTCTTCAGTTCGGATGGTGCGCATGTTCATCTCGACGACTTCCCTTTTCGGCGACCGCCAGGAACCGAGATATCGCGTAGCCAGCGCCTTCGCGCGGACCGGATCGACGTCTCCGGTGAAGATCGCCACCGAGCTCTCGGGAAAGTAGTTCTGACGCGTGAATTTAATAATGTCCGCGCGTGTCAGGTTCTTGATGCTCTCAGGCGTGCCGCCCACCGGGTGTTCGTCGAACGCATATCGGCTCGCGACGAAATTCGCGAGAAACGTCGGCTGTTTCAGGTCCGCGGTCAGATTGTCGAGCGTCTGCGCCCGGAGCAGTTCAAGCTCCTTCGCGTCGCTCGTCGAGTTGAGGATCACGTCCGAGAGGATCGCCATCGCCGCGTCGAGTTTGTCGTTCGTGACCGTAAACGTGAAGAACGTTGAGTTCCAATCGGCTCCGGAAATTAGCGCGCCGCCGAGAAATTCCATTTGTTCGGCGATCTGATCGGCCGTGCGCGTTCGCGTCCGCTTCGCTGCCAATGCCGCCGTAAGATCCGCAAGTCCTGCCTGTTCAAGCGTTTCCGCGCCCGCACCGGCCGGGATCATGAGTCGGACCGTGACCAGCGGAACGTTCTTTCGCTGGACGACGGCGACCTTCAGACCGTTCGCAATCTTGCTCTCGACGAGATTCGGGACGACGAACGGCCGCGGCGACCCCGGCTCGGGAATCGTCGACTGCGCAAATCCCGAGAATGTCAGCGCCAGGACAAGAATAAAAAGTTTCAATGATCTATTTCGCATCCTTTTCGTCCCCCTCGCGTCCGTAATTGATCACCACGCGCTTGTTCGCCGGGAAATATTTCTTCATGACCCGCAGCACGTCGGCCGACGTTACCGCCTGGAGATTTGAGATCTCCGAATTGATCGCGGTCGGATCGCCGAGATAAGCGACGGCGCGTTCGATCTCGATCGCTTTACCGTCGTTCGTCTCGCGCGATTTGAGTGCCTGCGCGATCAGTTGGTTCTTCGCCTTTTGCAGCTCTTTGATCGGTACTGCGACCTTTTGCATCTTCGAGATCACGTCGAGAATGGCCTTCTCCATTTCCGTCGTTGTCCTTCCTTCGGCAGCGATCGCATAGTACACGAGCAACGTCCGGTCGACGCGCAAGTCGTTGTAATAATTGACTTCCTGTGCGATTCCGGGACGCACCATGCTGAGATAAAGCCGCGTCGATTCGCCTCCGGACATGATCGCCTCGGCGACCCGCAGCGCCGGAATATCCGCGCTTTTCGACGGCGGGCCGAGATATGTCAGACCGACCGCCGGAAACTCGACGCGCGGGGCCGTCCGGTCGAAGCTCTTCGTTTGCGTCCGGTCGGGTTCGACCTCCGTGACGCGCGGGATCGCGCCGGCAGGTTTGGCCACGCGCCCGAAGTACTTGTCGACCCAACCGTCGAACTGCGCCTGATCGAAGTCGCCGACGACGATCAGCCAGGCGTTGTCAGGACGGTAGAACGTCTTGTAGAACGCCTCGGCGTCCGCCCGCGTCGCCGCGCTTAGTTCGTCGAGATTGCCGATCACGCCCCGCTTGTACGGATGCAAGGCGTAGGAAAGGCTCGTGATGTATTCGAAAAATCGCCCGTACGTTTGCGCAAGGACGCTCTGGCGGTATTCTTCCTTGACGACCTCGCGTTCCGAACTGAAATTCGCGTCGTCAACATTAAGGTTAACCATCCGATCGCTCTCGGCCCAAAGCAGCCGTTCAAGATGGTTCGACGGCACGACCTCGTAGTAATTCGTGAAGTCGTCCCACGTCGATGCGTTGTTGTATCCGCCGATGTCCTCGGTCAGCCGGTCCATCATCTCGCTCTTCATGTTCTTGGTCGATTTGAACATCATATGCTCGAACATGTGCGCGAAACCGGAACGCCCCGGCGGGTCGTTCTTGCCGCCGACGTTGTACCAGACGTGAATCGCCACGGTCGGGCTCGAGGTCTCCTTGAGCGAGACGACGTTCAACCCGTTGGCGAGCGTCCGATGCTTGATGTCCATCGGCGCGACCTTCACCTGCGCCCGCAGGGAGACCGTCAGCAGCGCCGTTAGCAACAAAATTAGAACAACTTTCCTCATATGATTACCTAATTACTTCAGTTACCGCATTTAAGCATAAAACAGCGGGAAAAGAGAATGGAAGAAAGGTAGAAGGGGCGAGTGGGGGGAATGGGTGAAGGGGTGAAAGGGGGAATGGGCGCGATGATCTGACGTTTTGATGTGGACCGAAGATTTCTCGTTCATCGAGATTTTCCGGAGTTATACTGGTGTTGGTTTTATGAAACCCGCCCGGACCGCTGCCTCGGGTGTCAACGACTCGGATCTCTAACGACGGAGCTAATATACCGATGCGTCTTTTTCTCATTCTCATTTCGATTACAGTCTTGGGCTGTGCGTTCGTTCTCTTTGCCCGCGAGCCATTCATCCGTTCGGCCTTGCCTCCTTCAGAAACGAAGCGTGTGCCGGATGATTTGAACCGAACGCCCAAGCTGAAATTCGTTCGGACGAACGAATCTGGCCTAAGTTTCCTCGCTGTCGGCCCCAATGGAAAACTTCTTGGAGGATCTGACCTCGACGTGAAGGTCCACGTGCTTTCGAATCCCTTCGATCCGAGCGATGCGATATTGGAGTCTCTGATCGACAAAACAGGATACAGACCTCCACCGAGAGTCATGTTTACCCAGGACAATACGGCTTGGGCGGCGGGCGGCGATTCAGTTTTTCGCCGCGACCCCAATGGAAACTGGCGTCCCGTTACCGAAATTCCGGAGCATGAATCTCTGTCTATCGGCTTCGCAAATGAGAAGATCGGGTACGTCCTGGCAAGATCTCCGGACATTCGCGGATGCCGCGCTTTGAAGACCGTTGACGGCGGAAAGGTTTGGACTGCCATTTACGAGAACACGTTTTCAGGCAATCCGTTCAGTATGGTCGTGCTTAGCGACACCATAGTTTTGTTGGCAATCAACGATAACTACGTGTTGCGCACTGACAATGGCGGCAAATCGTGGACGCCGACCGCTCTCAC
>JAKOSS010000378.1 GCA_029777145.1 Acidobacteriota bacterium
AACGAGTGGGCACGCGAATCGCTTCGGAAGCAGAAGTAGGGCGCTCGGGAGTCGGGAGACGAATTCCAGATTCCAATACTTCAAGCTACGCATTTCAAGATTTCAAGCATTTGGAATCTCGAGTCCAAATTCTATCCCCAAGATACTTGAACACGGAATTCCTTGCCTGGAATGCTCCGCTTGAAATGCTGTGCCTGGAATGCTCCGCTTGAGATGCCTTGCCTGGATGCTCCGCTTGAGATGCCTTGCCTGGATGCTCCGCTTGAAATGCTTTGCCTGGAATGCTCCGCTTGAGATGCCTTGCCTGGAATGCTCCGCTTGAGATGCCTTGCCTGGAATGCTCCGCTTGAAATGCTGTGCCTGGAATGCTCCGCTTGAGATGCCTTGCTTGGAATGCTGTGCCTGGAATGCTCCGCTTGAGATGCCTTGGCTGAAATGCTCCGCTTGAAATGCTGTGCCTGGAATGCTCCGCTTGAAATGCCTTGCCTGGAATTCCGTCACTGCTCAAACTTCCGCCATTCTGCCTCGTAATACCGGACCAGCGCCTGATTATCGAGCCGATTTATCTCGATCTCACCCTTCGGACGATCGGTGTCGGTTGAAAACTCAAACATCGACGCCATCGTCGTCTCGTTCAGGAATCGCAGTTCGATAGTCGCCGCCGGCTTTTTCGGAATCTCGAACGGCTCCATTTTTGCCAGCGCATATCCCCAGATCCCAAAACTCGGAACCGAAGTGGCGTACGGCCGGACGTAGAATCCCGAGGCTTCGAGCGTTTTGACGATGCACCAGAACGATTGCCGCGCCATCAACGGTGACGTCGTCTGAATAACGACGGCCGAGTCGGGCCGCAGCTTTGATTTCAACATCTGGTAAAAGCGCGTCGTGTATAGCTTTCCGAGCGCGAAATTGTTCGGATCGGGGAAATCAACGATCGCGACGTCAAACGGCTCGTCCTTCGATTCGTCGAGCCAGACGAACGCATCGCGGTTTGTAATATGGACGCGCGGATCGTCGAGCGAATGACGGTTCAGCTCGCCGAGCGCCGGCACGGTCCGCGAAACGTTCGTCATTTCCGGATCGAGATCGACCAGCGTGACGTTCTCGATCGTCGGATATTTCAGGATCTCGCGAACCGCAAGACCGTCGCCGCCGCCGAGCACGAGTATCCGTTTCGCGTCTTTGCCAAACGCCGCGAACGCCGGATGCACGAGCGCTTCGTGATAGCGATACTCATCGAAAGAATTGAACTGCAGATTGCCGTTGAGGAACAGACCGTAACCGATCTTTCCTTTCGTGACGACGATCCGTTGGTACGACGAACTTTTGGCGTAGATGATGTTGTCGACGAACAGCGCATCTTCGGCGAGCGACGTCAGCGATTCGGCCTTGATGAAGCCGATGATGAGCAGCACGACGATCACCGATCCCTTGATCCTGAGAATCAGAAGATCGCGGTTCTTGATCCGGCCTTCGAGCAGCCACGTTCCCCAGATCCCGACTCCCGCGTTGAGCAATCCGAAGAACAGCGACGTTCGGTTGAGTCCCAGCCGCGGAACCAGAAAGATCGGGAACAGGAGTGATCCGACAAGCGCGCCGACGTAATCGAGCGCGAGCACGCGGGCGACGAGATTTTTGAAGTCGAGTTCGTCCTTTAGGATCCGCATCAAGAGCGGGATCTCGAGACCGACGAGAATTCCGATCGAAAAGACGGTCGCGTACAGGACGATACCGAAATAGGAGACGTTCGCGAACGTTAAGAAAAGAAGCGGCGCGGAAAACCCGCCGAGGATCGCGACACCGAGTTCGACCTCGACGAACCGTTTCGCGAGATCCTTGTCGAGAAATCCGGAGAGCCACGAACCGACGCCCATCGCCGAGAGATAGATCCCGATGATGATCGAGAACTGTGTTACCGAGTCGCCGAGCACGTAACTCGACAAGGTCGCTGCGAGCAACTCATAGATCAGCCCGCATGTGGCAATGATGATGACGTTAAGAAATAAGAGCGGTATCCGGCGCACAAAAAAGAGATGGAGAATGAGGGATGAAGGATGAACGATGAGTCACTTCATCCTTCATCCTCCGTATTTCATCCTCTGAATCAGCCTCCGCTGATGGCGGACGCAATGATGATCGCAACGCCGATGATGATCGAACCGATGATGATCGCGAGCGACGTGTTCTGGTCCTCTTCGATCTCCTTTTTCACCGAGAACGGCGAGACCTTGACGACAATGAAAAAGGCGATCGCGAAGACGATCAGGCCGATGGCGACAAAGATCACGGTCGTGATGATCACCGGATAAAGTTTATCGAGCTCTACGACCATCGCGAGCGGCATCAGGGCCGCGAGATTGTTCAGCATTTATTTTCCTCCACGAAATCCGCCGTAAAAGAAAGGCGTTCCAAGTCTAGAATTCTTTCCCGAATTGGCGAGTTCCCAGCCAAACCAGGACGCGGCGGTATATGTCAGCAAAACCGCGCAGCCAAAAAGTACGAATAGTGCTCTTGTCATACGTGCAAACTCCGGCCGGAATCATCCGGCGTACCGCTAATCATCATCATCATCGTCGTCCGATCCGGTCGATCCGAACATGCTTTCGCTCCAGCGTCGCGATTCGAACGAGAACTTTCGGATAATTCCAAGCAGCGGCATGATCCCCAAAACGATCAAGGCGCAGCAGAAATTGAATCCGCGCGAGACGTTTTGTTCGACCTTCAGCGAAACCTCAAGCGGCTGGGTGTTGTTCTGCCACGTCCCCTCGACCCGAAGCGAGTATTTGCCTGCCGGAAGCGCGGACAGCGTCGCATCCTGAGATTGCGAACCTTCGGTCCACGCACCGTCGCTGTCGGTGCCGCTGTAGTACTCGATCGGAATATTGACCGACTCGACCTCGTTGTTCTGTTCGTTGATCAGGTCAACGTCGAGATCCGCCCACGAATTGCTTACCGGCGCCCTCGCAGTAATACGGACGTTTCGGTTTGACTTCAGATCGAACGGCTGGCTGAAGACGGTTTGGGGTGTTGTCGAGCTCGCCGTCGGCTGGAGTGTGACCGTTTGATTGAGCGGAGTGTTCCCGAACCCTCCGATCGCCATCATGACGATCCCGACGAGAAACAGGGCACCGATGAACCCGAGTCCCCATTTGATATAAAAACCGCCGGTGAACGGCTGGTTCGGCGCGACTGACCAAGGCTTCGGAAGATCGCTGATATTGAACGCCTTCTCGACCTCGGCGTTAGTCTGATAGATTCCCGCCGACCAGTTGACCTCGTTCGCCGCGCGTTCCATTGAGAGCATCAGCGGCGCGGCGACATAATCGACGGCACGGACCGTTTCGCCCTGTTCAACACGCCAATAGAACTCACCCTGAACAAACTCGACGACCGCCGGCGCGTCCTGAAAGATCTTGAACGTCGTCCCGTTGTATTTGACGGTCGCGCCGAATCCGTACGGCTGAGTGATATCGACGTCCGCAGGATTGACCGGTTCGACGAAATTCCAGTGATTGTCGCTGTGAACGAGCCACCTGAACCCGACCATCGAGTTGTACAACAGGTACTCGTGCCAAAAATACTTGATGCCGTCGATCGTGACGCTTCGGACCACGGCGCCGATGACCTTGAAGGCGACGTCGTTGAACGTCCCCACCATCCCGATCTTCAGCGAGAAATCGGGCTGCGCCGGCGGCGGATTCAGCGCCTTCAAATACGAGAGCTTGCCCTGATTTACGTCGAGCAGCGAATTGCAGTATGGACACGTGACGCGCTCAGACTTGTCGGGGGCGGTCAGGCTCAACGGCCCGCCGCATTTCGGACAGCCCATTCCTTGCGTCGAGACGGTTGCGGCTTCGCGGATCACGGGCCGCGCCGACGCGAGTCCGATGTCGTCGAGACTTACTTGCTGGCCGACGAAGACCCACGGCGGGCTCATCGAATAATCGATCGTTCCAAAGGCGTTCTCTTTTCCGGAAAGATCGGCGTAGCTGCTCCGCTCATTCGGTTCCAGCCGATACGGAATTTCGCCTTCCGCGGCGACGGCCGTCGCAGTTCCTTTTTCGGTAACAATCAGCGGCGTCTTGTTCGGAATCTGCGGAACCTGCTGCCCGACTTCCAGCGAATCGAACGATGGGAGACTCGAACCCTCCGGCAGCGGTTGGTAAAAGGTCAGGTAAAATTTACCCTGTGCCTCGGCGAGCCAGCCGACCCAGCCGTTCCCGAACGTCGCATACCACTCATCCCACGTCCCGCCCAGTTCGTGACGGTTCTGGGCACGCCCGGTAAGTTCGAATCGGTGGCCGCGGAATTCCCCCTTCAGCCCGATGCGGAGCGGTGACTGCGAATCGACGATCTCGGCAACTTTCCCAAGATCCTCAAGCCCACGGTCGGTGCGCGAAACCGCCGAACGGCAAAACGGGCAAATGATGACGATGGTCGAGCCCTTTTGGAACTCGATCGGCGCGGCGCAGCTTGGGCAGTTCGCTTTCAGTACGCTCAATTTTCACCCCCGACGGCTTGTGATTTCGGATTCGGGTTCGCGGAATTCGGATCGTCACCGCGCTGGAGCCGCGTCACGGAAACACTTGTCGCTCCGATCAGTTCGCGCAGATTGGACTCCCAATCCCATTCGGGGCGCGAGCGGCAGCAGTAGAGATTGAAAGTGGCGGTTCCGTATTCGGGATAAGTGTGGCATGCGAGGTGCGACTCGGTCAGCATCGTCAGGCCGGTGACGCCGCCCTCGCCACCGAACTTGTGCCATTGCGGCGCACCGAGCACCTTCAGGCCCAGGTCCGTGACGGTCTTTTCGAAGACGGACTTCAGCGCGTCGATCTCACGCAACTTCGCGGGATCGCAGCCAAAAGCCTCAATTAACCATTCCGTTCCGACTATCATTTTGGGGCAGCCAAATAATCAACGAATCGCTGTTGAAAAAGTTCTTAATCCCGCGCCCGGCGCAACTTAGTTATAATCTGAGATACGGTGAAGTGTTCGAAAAAGACTATACCCAAAAAATCGGTCGTTGTCATATTGCTTTCAGTTGCGATCGCGACTTTCTCAAGTTGCCATCGAACGGCGCAGAGGAATGAAAAGGGCGGATCGATCGACGAATCGCCCGACTATTCGCCGCCGAAGGTCGTCGGTGAACTAAAGTCGGACGAAATCACGGAATCGAGCGGGATCGCCGTCTCAAAGTGCGCGCCGAACGTTCTCTGGACGCACAACGACTCAGGTGACGGCCCGTTCATTTTCGCGCTCTCGGAAAACGGCGAATCACTTGGAACGTGGCGCGTGAAGAACGCCGACAACGTCGATTGGGAAGACATTGCTTCGTCCAAGGACGCGAACGGCCGATGTTATCTTTACATCGGCGAGATCGGAAACAACGAGTTCCGGCGCAACGAAATGAAGATCTACAAGGTGCCGGAGCCGGAGATCGACCCGTGGGCAAGGGAAACTAATCGGAAGGACGCGCTTGAAACGGAGCCGGCGTCTGTGGTCCGTTTTCGATACGCGGACGGTCCGCATAACGCGGAGGCGCTGCTGGTCCATCCGAATACCGGTGATATGTATGTTCTGACGAAAAGTCGATCGGAGACTTCCGGCGTTTACAAGATTCCTGCCGGATCGTCGGGAACGGTCTCGGCGGCAAAGATCGGTGAGATCTCGGTTCCGGCGATCCCGGACGGAATGATCACCGGCGGCGACATTTCGCCGGATGGCAAGCGGGTCGTTTTGTGCGACTACTACGCGGCCTACGAACTGCTCTTGCCTGATGGAAAAACCTTCGACGAGATCTGGAAGTCGAAACCGCTTCGAATCGAACTCGGAACGCGAAAGATCGGCGAAGCGGTCGGCTACTCGCCCGATGGCCGCACCATCTTTGCGACGAGCGAAGGAAAGCGATCGCCATTGATCCGGGTTGACCGAAAATGAATTACACGTGTGCTTTCTGATTTCGTGAGCGTCTTTCTGCGCTATTCGCGTAATCAGCGGCATTTTGATAATGGCTTGGGAGATTACCAAAGGAGATTGCACAGATGAATAACGAGACGATTACGTTCAATACCGCGAACGGCGGGACGTCGGCGTACGTCGCTTTGCCGGACGAATCGAACGGGAAGGCGGTGATCCTTATCCACGAGTGGTGGGGATTGAACGATCACATCAAGGATATTGCCGGGCGTTACGCCGCCGAAGGATTTACGGCGATCGCGCCTGACCTGTACCGCGGCAAGGTCGCGACCAACCCCGACGAAGCATCGCGAATGATGCACGATCTCGCGATCGAGGACGGCATCGACACGATCAGGAACACGATCACTGCGTCCGCGGCGCGATACGGCTTTGCGCATTTCGGGATCAGCGGATATTGCATGGGCGGGACGTTTGCG
>JAKOSS010000379.1 GCA_029777145.1 Acidobacteriota bacterium
CGCTGAAGGCGACATGGGGCGCGTTGGCCCCTTCGTTCGCCAAAGGTAATCGCGCGTGAACGCGCAACTCATGCGAGTTGACGAACTCCCAGATCCGAAATGACCCGTCGCTGACGCGACTCCGGGAATACTTGGGGCTGCGTGCCGTGGACTGACGTCCACGGCTACTTGATGCCGTCGCGTTGCGACTTGTTGACGTACGAATCCAACGGTGAACGAATGTCGTCGGTTGTGTAAATCGAAATCCGCGATCCGAAACCCCGATTCCCAAATGTTCCGTCGCTCAAGGTGACATTGGGCCGGTTGATCCCGTCCGCCAAACCTGAATCGCGCGTGAACGCGCAACTCATACGAATTGACGAACTCCCAGATCCGAAATGACCCGTCGCTGACGCGACTCCGGGGAATCATTTCGGCGCGTTTCCGTGGGCTGACGCCCACGGCTACTTGATGCCGTCGCTCCGCGACTCGTTGACGTACGAATCCAACGGTGAACGAATGTCGTCGGTTGTGTAAATCGAAATCCGCGATCCGAAATCCCGATTCCCAAATGCGATGTCGCTTCGCGACTGGTTGACGACCGGATTCAATGTTGTGCAGATTTGCCGGGAAGGCAATGCACCGACAATCGGAAATCACAAATCCGAAATCGAGACTCGGCTTAATGCCCGGGAACGGCTTGCGGAGAACGCGATCGGAATTCCGATGCACACGATAAGAATGCCGACGCCGATCAGCATCTGCGGTTTGAACGGGAACGGGAATCGGCCGATCTGCGAAAGCGGAAGGACGATCAGGTTCATGCAGAGCCAGACGAAAATGCCGTACAACACGCCCGAGATCAGAGCATTTTTTTTCAGAAAGCTGACACGAGGGTACGCGACGAAATAGACGGCCGTCCACCAGGTTGCGATCACGAAGTGGAAAACGAGTCCGGCGATCGCAGTCGTCCAGCCGCCGTCAAACGCGTCCTTGCCGAGCGCGCCGCTCGCGACCGACTGCAGAACCCGCTGCGGACCGCTTCCGGCCTGTAAATAGGCGCTGACGAATGCCGCGAGAATGTCCAACGTGCCGGCGAGAAGTGCGGTCGCCGCAACCGCCAAGGGAACTGATCGGATCTTCATTTCGAACCTCCTTTCGAACTCCGCAGACGCTCGACGTCGCCGGCCTGGACGATCGCGATCGACCCGTCGCCGCGTTTGATCCGTAAAGCGCCGTTTTCCTCAAGCCCGTCGGTGACGCCCTCGATCATTTCGCCGCCGGTCGCGACACGGACGTTTTTGCCGCGGAAATAGCTCGATCGCGAAGCCCACTCGTCGATCACGAACGCCGGATCGCCGACGAATCTGTCGTAAAAATAACCGAAAAAGCCGAGAAGTCCGTCAAGAACGTGTTCGGATGGCGCCAAAACGCCGGTTTCGGCTTCGATCGACGTCGCCGATTCCGCGATCTCGAGCGGAAACGCCGACGACGTAAGATTGATTCCGATACCGACGACAACCGCCGGGCCGTCGTTCGTTTCGGTCATCTCGGCGAGGATCCCGCAGATTTTTTTCTCGCCGACAAGGACGTCGTTGACCCATTTGATGTCGGGCTCCAAACCGAATTTTTCGCGCAGCAGGTCCGCGACCGCGACCGCCGTCATCAGCGTGATCAGCGCGACGAATTTCGTTTCGACCTTCGGACGAAGAACAATGCTGACGTAAAGCCCGGAATCTTCGCCGGAGATCCAAGTCCGGCCGTGCCGTCCGCGTCCGGCGGTCTGGCGCCGCGCGACGATCGTCAAGCCTTCAGCGGCTCCAAGGTGCGCCTGTCTGAGCGCTTCGGTATTCGTCGAGTCGATCGAGTCGAATCTCAGGATCGTGAAATTCATCTTGAAGCGGATTTTAGGAGGCCCTCTTTGCAGATCTCGGCGAGGTAGTAATCCGGCGAGACGGCACATTTTTTCAGCGTTTCACCGGAATTTCCGTCGATCGCGCCGATCGCAAACGCCGCCTCGCGCCGCGTTTCGGAAGACTCCTTTGGATTGTTCAAAACGTTCGTCAGCGTTGCGAGTGCCGTGCGGAAATCGGTCGATTCAGACGCAAGATCGCGAAACGACGAGGAATTCGACGACTTGTATTTGTCGGGAAGGAAACTCTCGGGCGTGACGGCCGAACGATTTGAATTCTGGACCGTTTGGGCGATTCGTCCGATCGCCTTCGCCGCCGAACTTCGCTCGAACGCCTTTGAATCCTTGGGTTTTCCGTTCAAAAGCGACGTGAGGAAACCGACCGCCGACGGATCGCCGATCTCACCGAGCGCAAAGATCGCGGCGTTGCGGACCTCGGAAGACTTGTCTTTCGACACGACCTCGATCAGCGGCTTGGTCGCGGCCGGGTTACGCACGTTTCCGAGTGCGTACGCGGTTTCGCGTCGTACAAAATCCTCTTTGTCTTTGAGATTCGGGAGCAGAACGGCGACGGCTTCGTCGGGCGGAAGAAAAACGACGCTTCCGGCCGCGGTCGCGCGGACCAGTTCGTCAACGTCAGTAAGTGCGGGCACTGCCAGCCGGGACGCTTCTGCGGTGCGAATATTGCGGAGTTCAAAAAGCGCCGAACGCTTTTCTTCGGACGTCCCGGAAGCGACCGCCTGACCGAGCGCGGACAGATCCTGAGCGCGCGTCACCGCCGCGCAAACGAAGACGATCATGACGATGAGAATCGTGCCGGATCGGGACATGTTGGGTTTGCTCAAAGTCCGATGACGCGGGCCCGGCGGGCCTGTTCCCATTCGAAGACCTGACGCTCGCGACGGTTTTCGTACGCATCGGAAAGCGCGCCGATCAGATCGTCGGTCTTGTTCGATTTCAGGTTTCTACGGGATTTTGAGAGGACTCCGGCAACGCGGTCGAGCGTCTTCAAGGCTTCGTTTTCATTGAGCGAGTCACTATCGCTGACAATCGCATTCTTCTCGATCATTGACCTGTCCTCCGCTTTTCGGCAGACGGTCGAACGATCGGTCAACCGGCTGCAGCTAGATATGTGTCATCGTTAAATCTGATAAGCGAATCCTCGCACCAAAAAGGTTTCGACAGAATATCACAGGGAAGGAAAGGGGGAAAGGGAAAAAGGGGAAGAGGGGAAGGGGCGACGGGGAGAAAGGGGGAAGCCACCGATGGAGCAAAAATCTGCGAGCGAGTCAGAACCGGGATCGTCAGCGACCGGGTGGCCGCTGAAGACAAGTCGCCGATCAGCCGCGTAATCGCGGAACTCCAACTCTGACCACTGACCACTGGCCGCTGAAGACAAGTCGCCGATCAGCCGCGTAAACGCGGAACTCCAACTCAACCACCGACCACCGACCACTGACGACTTTGCTTTTCGCCCCTAAATCATTAGTCTTAAGTCTTTGATCGATTCGCGCTGAAAACGGCGGCCCCGTCTGACGGGATCTGATCAAATATCAAGAAAAATGGACGAAAAATACTTCGCGAAAAAGATCGAAGACAAGTGGCAGAGGATCTGGAAGGATTCGGGCGCGTTCAACGCGGAACCTGACGCCGAACTGCCGAAGTTCTATCAGCTCGAAATGCTGCCTTATCCCTCGGGCAACCTTCACATGGGCCACGTCCGGAATTATTCCGTCGGCGACGCGCTTGCGTGGTACAAGCG
>JAKOSS010000380.1 GCA_029777145.1 Acidobacteriota bacterium
AGGATCTCGCCGAAGCTGACGACGCGGTCGAGCGTGCGCGGAGTCAGTTCGCGGAGCATGAACACGCCGTCGCAGATGCTGCGCAGTTCGTGGAAACGGTTCTCGATGAAATCGAAGATGCCGTCGTTCGAGCCCTCGCCGACGAGTTCGCGCGCCGTCGCAATATGCCGCGATTCGAGGTCGCGGATCGAGATGCGGAACGCTTCGTCCCCGCTTTCGGCCGCCCTTGCGAGGTTGATCAGCGCGTCGGTCGTGCCCTGCATCGCCGACAGGACAACGGCGCAACGCTCATCGCGCGATTCCTGCGCGACGATCGCGATGACCTTTCTGATGTTCTCGGTGTTTCCGACGGATGATCCGCCAAATTTCAGTACTTTCATACGTTTTGATTCTTACCGCGAATTTCTTCTGACCGCGAAATACGCGAAAAACGCGAAAAAGATCGATCATTCAATGAGGTTCGTTCGACAATTAGCCGAATTCCTCTACCTCGGGTCGCGATTCCGATTCCGCCAGGTCACCCAAAACCCATTTTCGCGTTTTTCGCGGGCAAAAACATCTCTCGCGTGATTCTTACCGCGAATTTCTTCTGACCGCGAAATACGCGAAAAACGCGAAAAAGATCGATTCTTCGATGAGGTTCGCTCGACAATTAACCGAATTCCTCTACCTCGGGTCGCGATTCCGATTCCCTCGGGTAACCCAAAACCCATTTTCGCGTTTTTCGCGTGATTCGCGGGCAAAAACATCTTTCGCGTGATTCTTACCGCGAATTTTTTCTGACCGCGAAATACGCGAAAAACGCGAAAACGATCGATCATTCAATGAGGTTCGATCGACAATTAGCCGAATTTCTCTACCTCGGTTCGAGATTCCGATTCCGCCGGGTCACCCCAAACCCATTTTCGCGTTTTTCGCGTTTTTCGCGGTAAAGCATTTCCCGGAATTCATACAAACCCCAACAAGACTTCACGGACCGAATCGTAAACGGGTTCGATCACCGTCGAGCGTTTCGGCTTGTTCTCGAGCTCCGCGACCGATTCCGGAACCTCGCCGAATGTCCCGACGATCTCTTGGACCGAGTCGAATTTCACCGGGTGCGCGGTCTCGAGAAAGTAACCGGCATCGTCCAGCGCTAGGTAATCCGCGAGCGCCCGATAGCCGACCGCGCCGTGCGGATCGAGAACGTAGCCGTACTTTGCGAAAACCTCGCGCATCGTTTCGCGTGTCGTCTCGTCGGAAACGCTGACCGACGTCATCAGATCCTTCAAACGGACGTGATCGCGATCGAACATTTCCATAATGCGGACAAAGTTCGACGGGTTCGCGACGTCCATTGCGTTCGAGAGCGTCGACACCGCCTTCTTTTCGATGATCTTCCCGCTGTCGAGAAAGCGCGGAATGACGTCGTTTGCGTTGCACGCGGCGATGAAATGCGACACCGGGAGACCTGAAATATGCGCCAAAATGCCGGCGCAGATGTTCCCGAAATTCCCGCTCGGAACGGAAATGACAGGCGGTTTCTCATGCCCGGCGCGAAGCCAGTCGCGATAGGCGAAAAAGTAATAGAACTGCTGCGGCAACCAGCGCGCAACGTTGATCGAATTCGCCGACGTCAGGAACATCCGTTTCTTGAGTTCCCCGTCAACCAGCGCCGTCTTTGCAAGCTTCTGGCAGGCGTCAAAATCGCCCGTAACCTCAAACGCATGAATGTTTTGTCCGAGCGTCGTCAACTGCAGTTCCTGGACGCGCGAGACCTTTCCTTGCGGAAACAGGATGACGACATCGACGCCGTCGACGCCGTAGAATCCGTTCGCGACCGCGCCGCCGGTGTCGCCCGACGTCGCCACGACGACGACCGTGCGTTCCGAACTATCGGACGAAAACTCCCGCAGGCATCGG
The DNA here is from genome assembly GCA_029777145.1 of Acidobacteriota bacterium. The sequence continues at coordinate 1,903 of JAKOSS010000380.1, forward strand.
CTCATGAACCGCGCGCCAACGTCCTTGAAGGCGAGCGTTGCGCCGTGAAAAAGTTCGAGCGTCGAGACCCGTTCATCGATCCGGATGAGCGGAAAGTCGAAATTCACGGTTTCGTCGCAGATCGACTTCAGGCGCTCGTCGGGGATCTCGCCGCCGACATATGGGCGGATGATCTTGAAGGCGATCTCGCCGTGCGTCAGGTACGCGAAGGCGTCCCAAAACGACTCCTCGATCTTCGGAATTGATTCCGGGAAATAGAGTCCGCGATCATCGGGTTGGCCCTTCAAAGTCGCTTCCCTAAATGTCGCGTGAGGCGATGTTCGGTTTGTGCTAAAGTATTGCATTATCGACGGAAACCCCAGAAATTCGGGGCGCTGTGAACGATTTCGCGGCCCGTCTTCAATGATAGTAAATGTTATCGAATTTGCGAAATCATGCCATTTGCGTTTTTCGATTTTCGATTTGCGAATGACTGGAGCGCATCTATAAAGACGGTTTCGGTGTCAAGTGACCGACGGACGCAATCATCCGGGCCCGCGGTTGTTGACGCAGGCGGATGATTGCGGTGATCTTTGACAATTCGTTTCTTCGTTTCATGATGTTCTTGCCTCGGGTTTATCCGTGGTCAAGTTGCGGTGATCCCCGGTGCGGGGACACTCAAACATCTAT
>JAKOSS010000381.1 GCA_029777145.1 Acidobacteriota bacterium
CATTATCTGCCCGTCGTATCGTCGCTCGGGGCAGATTCGGACGGCCGCGTTTTCAACATCAACGCCGACACGATCGCCGCCGAGATCGCCGTTCAGCTGAACGCCGAGAAACTCGTGCTGCTGTCGGACGTCGACGGAATCTATCTCGATCCGAACGACGCTTCGACGAAGATCTCACGCGTGACCGGATCGGAAGCGCGCCAAATGATCGAATCCGGCGCCGCGACCGGAGGCATGATCCCGAAGATCGAAAGCCTCATCAGGCTCGTTGAAAAAGGCGTCAAATCGGCCCACATCATCAGCGGCAGTGAACGCAACGCGCTTCTCTCGGAGGTCTTCACCGACAAAGGAACCGGGACGATGGTCGTCGCCGGCTGATGAACGTTGCTTCGCGTTTTTGCGTGTGATTTCGTGTTCCGTTCTTTCCGCGCTGCTTTTCGGCCGCGAAATGACGCGAGTCAGCGCGAAAAACGAATATCAAAATCGCGTAATCCTCAACGATCCGTCATCGCGGCCCGCTTTCTCTCGAACAGTTCCGCTTCGTCTATCAAACCGTATTTCCGTGCAAGTTTTTCGAGTTTCGCAAATCGATCCGCCGGGTCGCAATCGGTGATCCAACAGACTTTCGCCGCGCATTCGGGACACGCGTCGAGCGGTTGCCAATCCGTCTCCGCGAGGCTGTTTGAACCGCTGAAGACACACACGAACTTAGTGCAATGCCGGATCGAGAACATGTGTCCGGTCTCGTGAATTCCGACCTGGAGCGTGCGCATCAGCAACTTCTTCGGATCGCGTCTGTCGTGGAGCCGGTTCATTGACCAGACACCGACGCGATCGACCAACGACGCCTGTCCGAAAACGAAATACATCGATTCGTCGGGAAACAAATCTTCGTTTGTGAACGCGATCAACGCGGCGGCGTCAGACGGCAACTTCGGGATCAGCAATTCCTGCATTACGTAACCGGTCCTGATTTGCCGGCTCTTTTTGCGTCCGATGTACCGAAACGCATAATCCGGAAGATTCTCATCGAAAGCCGCCGTGGTCAGCACCCGCACAGGAACGCCAAAGAATGATTCCATGAATTCCGCCGTTTGAGCGATCACCTGCGACTCTTCCGGCGCAAACTTGCCTAACGGTTGAACATAGATCGTCCGCCGCTCGGGCGTCGGCAACGTCGGGGAGCCGTTAAGATACTCTTCGAGCGTCTGGCCCGATTCTTCATGGTGTTTCAGCCAATCATACGGCCCGGGTTCTCCCATCGGCTGGAAGAACGGCACGAGCCTTTCACGCATTTGAGCGAGTTTTTCGGGAACTGCGATCGCCGGCGGCGTTTCCGGAATCGGATCCGGCTCGCGACGGCAGCCGGTGGCGAACAAAAGCATGAGGGTGATGAGAAGCGAGATGTATCTGATGTGCATATTTGCAAAAAGACCCGCGCCGGAATCGCCGGTGCGGGCCTCAGATTCGAATTGAACATCAAGCGATCTTATCCGGCGGCTTCGCGCATCACCAGATCGAATGTTCCGGGCGCAACGCGCCGGAAACGACGATTCCTGTTGAGCGAGACGGCGACCGAGATCGTCGGATTGTTGCCGGTGAACGCGAATCCGCCGGCGACGAGCATATTGTAAAGTTCGTTAACGTGCAGCGCGCGACCGTGCTCACGAAGCAGCAGCGTACATGCCTGCGTGATCGTCCGATCGGCAAACCGGTTGCTCACCGGTTCGACAGTCGGGCTGATCGACGGAATGCTCCGCGAGTTGTTCAGGTAAGAAACCGATCCGGTTCCGGGATAATTCGATCCGGGAATGCCGCCTTGGCGTTGCCGGCCGACATCCATCGGCGGAACGTCGTAATCGTCCTCGATGCTGATCGCCTTCGGCGCGTTCCAGTTGATCTTGCCCGAACCCATCGTCGCCAAAAGGCTCAGGATCGCCTGCTCGGTTTTCTGCGCGCTGTTCTCGAGCGCTTCGATCTCCTGATGCAGCCGGTGCGCTTCGGATTCGACCTCGCGCAGGCGCACCTGGAGCCTGTTCTGCGCATTTCGCGTCTGGCGCAGACTTTGCTCGAGAGTGGCGATCAGATTCTCATCTACCATAAATGTAATTGCTGGTGTGTGAGCGGGTTACGAACTATTTGTTGCGATCGATCATGAATTCGGGAACGTTTTCCAAGGCTAAACAATACTCGTTTTTGTCCAAGACTGCAAGATTTTTCCTCGCTTCGGCCGCGTATCGATAAGCCCGTTCGCGGGTTTCCTCGATGGTTCCGTACTCCTCGAGCACCCGCAGCAGTTCCTCGCGCGAATCGCTTTCGTATGAGCCCTCAAGAATGATCCGGTCCAGCGTTTCCGCATATTCCGGGATCTTTTTCACAAGGAGAATAAGCGGCAGCGTCAGCTTCCCTTCAAGCAGATCGGCACCCGCGGCCTTGCCAAGAATTTCCTCGTCCGCGGTGAAATCGAGGACGTCATCGGCGAGTTGGAACGCCGTTCCGAGATTCATTCCGTAATCGCGAAGTGCGGTTTGTCGCTCCGGGCCGGCGCCGCCGAGGATCGCTCCGATCTCGCAGCATGCGGAAAACAAGAACGCGGTCTTGCGTTGGAGAATGTCAAAATATTCGCCTTCCGTGATGTCCGAGCGGCCAAGAACCGTAAGCTGGATCAACTCGCCTTCGGTCATCTTGCGTGTCAGCCGCGTCAGTATGTCCAGGATCTCGAGACTTCGTTCGCGGAGCGACGTCTCGAACGCGGACATGTAAAGCCAGTCGCCCATCAGCACGGCAGATTGATTGCCGAACCGGGCGTTGACCGAAACGCGATTGCGTCGCGTAACGGCGTTGTCGATGATGTCGTCGTGCACGAGCGTCGCCGTGTGCAGCATCTCCATCACCGTCGCGAGTCGGATCACGTTCTCGTCCGAAGCCGTTCCGCCGATCGCGAGATTCGACAGCAGCAGCAGCGCGGGTCTCAGGCGTTTTCCGCCCGATGCGCGCAAGTAATCGCCGAGATAATTGATGACCTGAATGTTCGAACTCGCCTGCCGTTCGAATTCGGCCTCGACGAGTGCCATTTCGTTCTTGATCAGGCCAAAAATCTGTCGCGCCGCGGTCTGCGGATTCAATTTCTCACGTATCGGGGCAAACTTCTGCATCGCTCGGAAACTATTCTGCCACTTTCAATCGACAAAGCCGAATTCCCGCTGTACGAACTTTGCAAAATCCTGCGAGACGGAACCGAAGAAGACCTTGTCGAAGCTGTAATTCGCCGCGTCGCGCGAGTCGACGATCCCGGTATTCAGGCCCTTCGTGAAATTGGAGACGTACTGTGTCTTGAAGCTTCCGGAGCCGCTGCCCGGACGCAGTTCGAAGTCGATCTCGAACCGCGCGCCCGGATTGTAGTAGGTCGTGATCGATCCGCTCGAAGATGCCCAGTAATAGACGTAATACATCGGGATCGACTTCATCACGTTGCGGACCTCGATCACCGGCGCGCCGGCAGGCGGCTCGTCCGACGAGACGAACTCGATCGACGCGTTGCGCGTCGCCGGGAGAAAGAGAACGCTGATATCGTTGAGGATCTTTTCACGTCGATATTCGAGGGCGGTCGTCGGGATCGTGAAATCGTATGAGCTGATCGAAAGTTTCGACTGCGACTTCAGTTGTTTGACGACCTCGTCGTCGAGTTGCCGGTCTTCGATGTACTTTACGTAGACCTTGCGTTCCGAACCGGCGGCGATCTCGTCAAAAACGGCATTCATCGCCGTCGTCGCCTCAGGTCGGGCGTTGTCCTTCAGATTTCTCGAATACTCCTCTTTCGACTTGGTGATGATCTCACCGATCCGTCGGTCTGCATCGGCCGTATGCGATCCGTTCGGATGTCGCTCCTTGTAGGCGACGAAATCCGCGACCGACTGTCCGGGCTCGGCGCGTTTCCACGATTGATCGTCGTCGTAATTGCGGTTCATCACTTTGGCGCCGTAGCTGAGCGCTGCCGCGATAACGACCGAAACCGCGACCAAGGCAACCGATCCAATTGTTCCGGAAACCGGAGTGTACGCGTTTGCGCCGGTCGCGTACGGGCCAAGAAAAGACGCGTCCGGGGAAGAATTGCGCCATTCGTCGAAGACCTCGCCGAGCTTGATCGCATCGTCGGAATTCGACGCTTTGATCTTCTCGACCTCGTCTCCGATCCAGACCTCGATCGTTTTGATGTGTTCAAGAAACTGGAAACTCTCGAGTTCCTTCAGCGCGCGGAAACCGATGCGGTCGCCGCAGTAGCTGATGCATTCGTCGCGCGTGAAGACGTAACCGTCGCGGGTCTTTCCTGTAAAGGCCGCGACGACGTTCGATGCCGACCAGATCGCCAGCGGGACGATGATCAGCGTGACCGCCGCGAATATCCAGAACATCCAGTTCTCCCACAGATAATCCGAGGTCGAAACGAAAAGATACGCGATCCAGCCGATGCCGGCGGCGATCGCAAGGTAATTGAGAATCGACGGTTTGCGAATGAACACAAACCGGTCA